>JAEYTQ010000082.1 GCA_023433965.1 Pseudomonadota bacterium
GCCAAGGGCAGCGTGACGGCGGCCTCCAGCCATCTCGGGCTGACCCAGCCGGCCGTGACGCAGCAGCTGCGGCAACTGCAGGACCTCGCCGGCCTGCCGCTGGTGCAGCGGACCGGGGACGGCATGCTGCTGACCGAGGCGGGCAAGGAGGTGCTGGCGCTTGCCGAACGGGTCGAGGCCGCCATCGCGGACTGCCAGGGCGCGCTCGACCTGCTGGCGGGGCGGACCGGCGGCACGGTGCATCTCGGTGCGGTCTCGACCGCGAAATATTTCGTGCCGCATGCGATCGCGGCGTTCTCCAAGCGCTACCCCAAGATCGAGATCAAGCTGACCATCGGCAATCGCGAGGAGATCCGCGAGGCCATGCACGGCTACGATCTCGATTTCGCGGTGATGGGTCGGCCACCGGCCGACGTCACCGTCGATGTCCGCCAGCTCGGGCGCAATCCGCACATCATCGTCGCGCGCAAGGGGCACTGGCTGGAGAAGGATTCCGGCCTCAACCTGACCGACCTCGTGCACGAGACCTTCCTCACCCGCGAGCCCGGATCGGGCACGCGGACGCTGATGGAGGGGCTGTTCCAGAAGTCCGATCTCGAGCCGATCATCGGCATGGAGATGAGCAGCAACGAGACCATCAAGCAGGCTGTGATCGCCGGGCTCGGCATCGCCTTCATCTCGGCCCACACCGTGGCGCACGAGCTCGCCGAGGGCCGGCTCGTCGTGCTCGACGTCGCGGGCCTGCCGATCTTGCGGCAATGGTACGTGATCCGCCGCAGCGACAAGGTGCTGCTGCCGCCGGCACAGGCGATGTTCGACTTTCTGGGCTCGGAAGGATCGAATTACCTGCCCGACCTGCCCGAGCTCGGCGGGCGATAGAAGGCCGGCGCTCAGCTCATCAGCTTCATGGCAACGGTCGCCGCCAGCACCAGAATGATCTGGAGCAGGCGCTCCGTCGTGAAGATGCGGTTGAAGGTGGTCATCGCGTGCCCCGGCCGGCGTGAAGGAGATCTCGATCGGCCCGTAGCTAGCACAGAAGGGGACGGAGACAACTCCGTAATCGCCCCGTGGCCGGCCGCGGCTCCGGCGGGCCGGTTCGCGGCTGCGCCGATCGCTGGCGATCAGGCCGCGATCGCGGCCTGGTCCGTGCACGTCGCAAAATAGGCTTCCAGCTCCGCCAGCGCCCGCGCTTCCCATTCCATCGCCTGCTCCAGCAGCGACCAGCTCTGGCCTGGGCGGAACGCTGCGGTCTGGCGATAGAGCGATGCGATGCTGCGATAGCGGCGCACGTTTTCCAGGATGGCGTGACCGTTCATGTCCGAAAACTCCCTCGTCATTCCCGGGGAGAAACTGCGGCCAAATCTTTTTCGAAAAGTTAGCGGCGCGCGGCAAGTTCGCGGATGGTTGCCGGACTGTTGCGCGAGCGCAACGCGCGCGGTGGAGTTTATTGCGGATTCGTTGCCGCGCTCTCGCCGGAAGGCGAAAACGACGACCTTAGGATCGCCCCTCACGGATGAGCCCGGATAAGCGAGAGATACGTCAATTCCGAATTTCGGTAGAGTGGGATATTCGCGAAGCGGATTGACGGAGAGCGAAACACCTCGCTCTCGTAGCCCGATCGCGACAAGTTGCTCGCGCGTTCACGAGCTGCGACAATCCCAACGCGGGGCCGACACAAAGCTGCGGCATTTCTCCGCTTACTCCTGCGCCCCGCCCTGTTCTTCCCCGGAGCTCTCATGTCTTCAGCCGATCGGCCGGCGACGCGTCTTGCCACCCGGCTTGCCTTCCTCGTGGCGGGCTTCGGCATCGCGTGCTGGGCACCGCTGGTGCCGTTCGCGAAGGCGCGGCTCGGGGTGGACGACGGCGTTCTCGGGCTGCTGCTGCTCAGCCTCGGCATCGGTTCGGTCCTCGCGATGCTGCTGACCGGCGTGCTCAGCGCGCGCTCCGGCAGCAGACCTATCATCATCGCGGGCGGACTCGGTCTCACGCTAGTGCTGCCGCTGCTCGCCGTCGCGGCGTCGCCCGTGACGCTCGCGCTGGCGCTGTTCGCCTTCGGCGCCGCACTCGGCTCCATCGACGTCGCCATGAACATCCACGCCGTGGAAGTGGAGCGAGCCGCGGGGCGCCCGCTGATGTCCGGCTTCCACGCCCTGTTCAGCATCGGCGGCTTCGCCGGATCCGCGCTGATGACCGCGCTGCTTTCGCTGCAGCTCGGCGCGCTGGCCTGCACGCTGATCTGCTCCGCCCTGATGCTGATCGCAATGCTCGTGACCTGGCCGCGCCTGCTTCGCTCGGTGCAGGTGCAGGACGGCCCATTGTTCGTGCTGCCGCACGGATCGGTGCTGCTGCTCGCGCTGCTCGGCGCCATCACCTTCCTGGTCGAAGGCGCGATGCTGGATTGGAGCGCGCTGCTCCTGATCGGGGCAGGGCTCGTCACCGAGGCGCAAGGCGGAACCGGCTACATCGTGTTCTCGGTCGCGATGACGGTAGGACGGCTCGGCGGCGATGCGGTGGTTGCGCGCATCGGCGATCGCGCGACGTTGCTGGGGGGCAGCCTGATCGCGATTGCGGGCTTTGTGGCCCTGCTCACGGCGCCCATTGCGGCGGTTGCCATCGGCGGGTTCCTGCTGATCGGGCTCGGCGCGTCGAACCTCGTGCCGGTGCTGTTCAGACGGGCGGCGCGGCAAACGGTGATGCCTGCCGGCCTCGCGGTCGCGGCGGTCACGACCGCAGGCTATGCCGGCGTCCTCGTCGGCCCGGCCGGCGTCGGCTTCATCGCACAGATTGGCGGGCTGCCGCTCGCGTTCTGGCTGTTGGCCGCACTGATGGGGCTCGTCACGCTGTCGGCGCGGATCGCCACGACCAGTGCGCGGCAGGCCGCCGCGATCTAGCCGCCTACGGCAGCCGCGCGGCGCGGCAGCTTCCAGCCGGGCCGGATGAAGTGGCAGGTGTAGCCGTCAGGGTAGCGTTCGAGATAATCCTGATGCTCCGGCTCGGCTTCCCAAAACTCGCGCGCGGGCGCGACCTCGGTCACGACTTTGCCGGGCCACAGGCCGGACGCCTCCACGTCCGCGATGGTGTCCTCGGCGATCCGCTTCTGCTCCTCGCTGGTGTAGAAGATCGCGGAGCGATAGCTCGTGCCGATATCATTGCCCTGGCGGTTGATCGTGGTGGGATCATGGATCTGGAAGAAGAACTCCAGCATGGTGCGGAAGCTGGTCTTGGCCGGATCGAACACGATCTCGATCGCTTCGGCATGGCCTTCATGATTGCGGTAGGTGGCGTTCTTGACGTGGCCGCCGGTGTAGCCGACGCGGGTGGAGATCACGCCCGGCTGCCTGCGGATGAGATCCTGCATGCCCCAGAAGCAGCCACCGGCCAAAACTGCGCGTTCCGTCGTCATGTGATGTGCTCCCAATCGATCGCTCTGTGCGTTTTCGCAGCTGCCGCATCATATAGGCTTTGCGCGGCCGGGCCGAAAGCCCGGCACGCGCGTCCACCCGGCTCCCGAGCCGGATGGACCCGGGCAAGCACCCGCCGCTAGCCCAGCTTGGCGTCGAGCGTGATCGCGGCGTTGAGCACCTTCGACACCGGACAGTTCTTCTCGGCCTCGCCGGCGAGCTTCGCAAAGCCGGCCTCGTCGAGGTTCGGCACCTTTGCGCGCAAGGTCAGCGCGGACTTGCTGATCTTGAAACCCTTGCCTTCGGGCTCCAGCGTCACCGCGGCTTCCGTCGACAGCTCCTCCGGCGTGAAACCGGCCATTTGCAGGCCGAAGGCCAGCGCCATCGTAAAGCAACCTGCGTGGGCCGCCGCGATCAACTCCTCGGGATTGGTGCCCTTCTCGTTCTCGAAGCGGGTCTTGAACGAATAGGGCGTCTGCGCCAGCACGCCGGATTCGCTCGTCAGATGACCTGCGCCGTCGCGGCCGGTGCCCTTCCAGACTGCCGTTGCCTTGCGGATCATTTCAGTTCTCCTTTCTTTGTTCAGCACAAGCGCTTGTTACCGCCGGAAGGCGGCATGGACATGACGGCCTGCCGGCCCCGGATTGCACGCTCCGTCGGGCCGCAATGAAAACCCTACACCGGATCGAACGCCCGGATCGGCGGCAGATTGCCGGTGAACTTCTCCACCTCGACGGTGGTCAACTGGCCGGTGCAGCCCTGCGCCAGGGACGAGGTGCCGACGTCGCGGGTGAGCACGTTCGGATTGCCGTGGACGCAGAGCGGCGCCTCGTCTTCCGGATCCATCGGATCGTACCAGGCGCCGGTCGGAAGCTGGACGACGCCGGGCGCGATGCCGTCGGTGACGTGGACTGCGGCAAGACACGCGCCGCGCGCGTTGAACATGCGGATGATGTCGCCGTCCTTGATGCCGCGCGCGTCGGCATCGACCGGGCTCATGCGCGCGACCTCGCGGCCGCGCCGCTTCGAGTCAAGCGAATGCCCGCCGAAATCGAGCTGGCTGTGCAGGCGCGTCACCGGCTGGTTGGCGACGAGGAAGCACGGCGTACCGGGCCTGGGCGTGTCGGTCTTGTCGAGCCAGACCGGGTGACCGGGACAATCGGCATCACCATGCGCTGCGATCTTGGCCGAGAAGATCTCGATCCGTCCGCTTGGCGTCGGCAGCGCGTGATTGACGGGATCCTCGCGGAAGCGGCGCAGCCGGCCGCCGTCGTCCGGTTGCTGCGGCACGACCAGGCTGCCGCGTTGCCAGAACTCGTCGAAATCAGGCGCTTCCAGGCCGCGCCTGGCAAGCGAAGCGCGGGTCGGCTCGTAGAGATGTCTGAGCCACTCCTGCGACGTGCGCCCTTCGGTGAACGGTTCGCGCGCGCCGAGGCGTTCGGCGAGATCGGCGAAGATGTCGTAGTCGTCGCGCGCGAGCCCGAACGGCTCGGCGATGCAGTGCATGGCGACCATCAGGGGATCGTTGCTGGAATAGCCGATGTCCTCGCGCTCGAGCGTCATCGTGGCGGGCAGCACGATATCGGCGTGGCGGGCCGTCGCGGTCCAGGCCAGCTCGTGCACGACCAAGGTATCGACTTGCGCGAAGGCCTTGCGCAGGCGGTTGATGTCCTGGTGATGGTGGAACGGGTTGCCGCCGGCCCAGTAGACCAGACGGATGTCAGGATAGGTGCGCGTCTCGCCGTTATAGCGATAGGTGCTGCCGGGATTGAGCAGCATGTCGGCGATGCGCGCCACCGGGATGAAATCCGCAACCCCGTTGCGGCCCTGCCCCAGCGTCGGCCCCGGCACGTCGTTGACGCGCCGGCCATAATAGCCGATCGCACCCAGCGAATAGGCGTAGCCGCCGCCGGGAAGGCCGATCTGGCCGAGCACGGCGGCCAGCACCATACCCATCCACACCGGCTGCTCGCCATGCTCGGCGCGCTGGAGCGAGTGGGAGACGGTGATGAGCGCGCGCCTTCCCGCAAGGCGCCGCGCCAGCTTGCGGATCGCATCCGCCCGGACGCCTGAGATCGCGGCGGCCCATTCGGCGTGCTTGGCTTGCCCGTCGCTCTCGCCGGTGAGATAGCGCAGGAAGACCGGCCAGCCCTCGGTGTAGCGATCGAGGAAGGGCTGATCGTGCAGGTTCTCGCTGACCAGCGTGTGCACGATGCCGAGCATCAGCGCGGTATCGGTTCCGGGGATGCAGGTCATCCATTCAGCACCGGCCTCGACCGGGAGATCGTCGCGCAGCGGGCTGACCAGGATGAACTCGCAGCCGCGCGCCCGCGCCGACGCCATGGCGCCGCGCTCGACATGCTTGCTGATCGAGCCGCCGGCCACCATGGAGTTCTTCAGCGCCATGCCGCCGAACGCCAGCACGATCTCGGTGTGGTCGGCGATCTGCTCCCAGGTGACGTTGCGCTTGGTGATGTCCTCGTAACCGGCCAGGATCTGCGGCAGCAGCACCGAGGACGCGCCCGACGAATAGGAGTTGACCGAGCGCACATAGCCGCCCATCGCGATGTTGAGGAAGCGGTGCACCTGGCTCTGGGCGTGATGAAACCGCCCGGCACTGGACCAGCCATAGGAGCCGCCGAACACGCTGCCCGGCCCGCGCGTGTCGCGGATGCGGCCTAGCTCGCCGCCGAGCAGATCGAGCGCCTTTTCCCAGCTGACGGAGACGAACTTGTCGCGCCCGCGACGATGATCGGGGCCGGGCCCGCGCTCCAGCCAGCCCCGGCGGACCGCCGGCTGGGCGATGCGGGCCTGATGGCGGAGAGCACCCGGGAAATTGTCGATGATGCGGTTCGGATCGGGGTCGCCTGCATAGGCCCTGACCTCGAGGCCGGCCGCGCCCTGGCGCGCGGAGAACACTCCCCAATGCGAGGTGTGCGGCTTGAAGCCGTCCGACAGGTCGAGACCCGGGTCGGGAAAGCCAATCGTATCGTCCATTATCTGATCCTTGTCCGGCGCGGGCATCGGGGTGGTAATATACCTATCCGCTCCGGACGTCGTCGAGATCAGCGTTGACGGAAACGCTTGCCTG
>JAEYTQ010000331.1 GCA_023433965.1 Pseudomonadota bacterium
CGGCTGCCTCGACGGCGAGCACGAGCTGGCTCGCCGACGACAATTGCCGCTGGTCCGGCAGCTCGACCTTGACGATGTCGGCGCCTTCGCGCTTGAGCACCGCAATGGTCTCGTCGAGCACGCGTGCGACCTCGCTGTCGAGATCGTCGACATAGAACGAGGCGGGCACGCCGATCTTGAGACCTTTGAGCGAACCCTTGGTGGCCGCGACGTAGTCGGCGAGTGGCTCGTGGCTGCAGGTCGAATCGGCGGGATCCGGCCCGGCCATCAGCGCCAGCAGCAGCGCACAGTCCTCGGCGGTGCGGGCGAGCGGCCCGACCGTGTCGAGCGATTGCGACAGCGGCATCGCACCGGCCCGGCTGACGCGACCCACGGTGGTCTTGAGGCCGGTGACGCCGCAGAAATGCGCGGGCATGCGGATCGAGCCGCCGGTGTCCGAGCCGAGCGCGGCATAGGTCAGTCGGGCGGCCACCGCCGAACCGGAGCCCGACGAGGACCCGCCGGTGATGTGCGCGACGTTCCAGGGATTGCGACCGGGCCGTAATGGGCGTTGTGCCCGGTCGGGCCATAGGCGAACTCGGCGAGATGCAGCGTTCCCAGGCGAACCTGGCCGGCGTCCTTCAGCCGCTGCAGGGCCGTGGAGGTGACGGTCGGCACGAAGTCGCGGCGGATCAGCGAGCCGCAGGTCGCAACGTGACCGGCGTCGTAATACATGTCCTTGTGCGCGAGCGGCACGCCGTGCAGGGGACCGCGAACCTCGCCCTTGGCGAGCTCGGCATCGGCGGCATCCGCCGCCTTCAATGCCGCTTCAGCCTCGATCGACATGAAGGCATTGAGGTGCGGCTGCCATTGCCCGATGCGCTGCAGCAGCGCGCGGGTGGCTTCGCGCGACGACACCTGCTTCGCCGCGATCGCACGCGCGACCTCGGTCAGCGTCATCAATGCGGGTTCGGTGCTCATTTCGACACCTTCGACGCCTGCGCGAGAACATAGCCGGCCGGCTCGAGGTCGAACGGCAGCGTACCGGCAATGGCGGCGAAGCCCTCGAATGCCGGACCGATGGCGTTGGAGATGCGGGTTGCGATCTCGTCATCCACGGGAACGCCGGCAATCTGCGCGATCGGCTTGATCTCTTTCGGTGTCGGTCTCGTCATGCGGTCTCTCCCCTGGGCGCGCGGCTATGGCCTGAACCCGGTATCGCCATGTAGCAGGCGGCCTCGTGACCCATCTTATCCAGCGCGGTGAGTTTTGGTGTCGCATTTGCGCAGAGCGGCTCCGCAAACGGGCAGCGGGTGTGGAAGCGGCAGCCGGGGGGCGGATCGATCGGATTGGGTGGATCGCCCGTGATCGGCGGCGTCTCGGTGCGCCGGTCAGGGTCGGAAGACGGCATCGCCGCCAGCAGCGCGCGCGTATAGGGATGCGCCGGGCTATCCCAGACCTGGTCGACCGGGCCGAGCTCGACGACTTCGCCGAGATACATCACCAGCACGCGGTCCGAGATGTAGCGCACGACGTTGAGGTCGTGGCTGATGAACAGATAAGTCAGGCCGAACTCGCGCTTGAGATCGGCGAGCAGGTTGAGCACCTGCGCCTCGACGGATTTGTCGAGCGCAGAGACCGCCTCGTCCAGGATCACCAGCCGCGGCGAGAGGGCCAGGGCACGGGCGATGTTGACGCGCTGGCGCTGGCCGCCGGAAATCTCGTGCGGATAGCGGTTGGCGAAGTTCTCCGGACGCAGGCCGACCTTGCCGAGCAGCTCGCGCGCGAGCGTGCGCGCCGCACCGTCGGCCATGCCGTGCACCTTGGGGCCGAACGCAATGGATTCCTCGATCGTCAGGCGCGGATTGAGCGAGGCATAGGAATCCTGGAACACCATCTGCATGCCGCGGCGGAGCTCGCGCAAGCTCAGGGACTGGCCGACGGTCATGCCGTCATAGATGATGTCGCCGGTATCGCGCGGCATCAGATGCATCAGGAGCCGCGCCGTCGTCGACTTGCCGCAGCCGGATTCGCCGACGATGCCGACGGTCTCGCCCTTGGCGACGGCGAAGGAGACATTGTCGACGGCGCGCACGGTGCGCTTGGCGGCGAACAGGCCGCCGCGCACGGGAAAGTGCTTGGTCAGGCCGTTGACCTGTAGCAGCGGCTGCGCCACGCCGCCGCGATCCTCGACCGGCTCCAGCATTTCGACGGATGTGCTCTCGCTCATGGCTTAGTTCCTGATGTCCATGGCGCTGCGCAGGCCGTCCGAGAGCAGGTTGAAGCAGATCGAGACCGCGAAGATCATCGCGCCCGGAAGGGCGGCGCCCCACGGATTGACGTAGATCGCGGTGCGCAGCGTGTTCAGCATCAAGCCCCATTCCGGTTCCGGCGGCTTGGTGCCGAGGCCGAGGAAGGACAGGCCGGCGGCGAGGATCATCGAGACCGAGATCAGGCTGGTGGCATAGACGAAGATGGCGCCCAGCACGTTGCCGAGGATGTGCACGCGCATGATGGTGAAGGCCCCGGCGCCCGAGGCGCGCGCGGCCTCGACGAAGTCCATGTTGCGCACGCCCGTGGTGACGCTCTCGGCAACGCGGGTGATCTGCGGCACGAACACGACGGTCAGCGACACGATGGAATTGAGGATGCCGGCGCCGAGCGCGCCGGAGATCGCGATCGCCAGCAGCACCGACGGGAACGCGTAGAACACGTCGACGGTGCGCATGATCGCGGTATTGAGCTTGCCGCCGACATAGCCGGCAACGAGACCGAGCGAAGTGCCGATGCAGAAGGCGAGGATCACGGGCAGGATGCCGATGACCAGCGACAGCCGCCCGCCATAGATCAGCCGCGCCAGCATGTCGCGGCCGAGCTCGTCGGTGCCGAGCGGATAGCCGGGCGTGCCGATATGGCGGAGGCGGCGGATCATCGAACCCTTGTAGGGGTCTTCGAGACCGAGCCATGGCGCAAGGACCGCGGACAGGAAGATCAGCAGCAGCACCAGCGCACAGGCCATGCTGACCTTGTCGCGCATGATGCGGCGGCCGACGGTCGCCCAATAGCCGCGCGCCTTGGTCGCGGGCGCAGCCTGCAGCGCAGCGTCGCTGGGCGTGGCGGACAGAGGGAGCTCGCTCATCGGCTAGCCCCGCTTGATGCGCGGGTCGATCGCGGCTTGGGCGATGTCGACCAGCAGGTTGAGGAAGACGAAGAACAGCGCGAGGATCAGGATCGTGCCTTGCAGCAGCGGCAGGTCGCGCTGGAAGATGGCCGAGTTGAGCAGAAAGCCCGAGCCCGGCCAAGAGAACACGGTCTCGATCAGGATCGAGCCGCCGAGCATGTAGCCGAGCTGAAGCCCCATCACCGCAAGCGCGGTGGGCGCTGCGTTCTTGATGACGTGGCGGAACACGCCGGTTTCGCGCAGGCCCTTTGCACGCAAAGCCTCGACGAAGTCCTGGCTGAGGATGTCGCCGGTGAGCGCGCGCACCGTGCGGGTGACGATGCCCATCGGGATCACCGATGTCGTGATTGCCGGCAGCACCAGATACTTCAAATGCGCCCAATCCCAGGCCCAGGAATTGGAGCCGTTGGGTCCGGCGCCGATCGCGGGCAGCCAGTTGAGCTGCACCGAGAAGATGATCACGAGCAGCATGCCGAGCCAGTAATGTGGCACCGAGACGCCGGCGATGGCAAAGGAGGTCGCGAGCTTGTCGATCCAGGTCTCGCGGAAATAGCCGGCGATCAGGCCGAGCAGGATGCCCATGGTGAAGCCGATGATGGCGGCCGCGATCGCCAGCGTGACGGTGTTACCGACCGCGCGCATGACCTCGGCCAGCACCGGGCGCCCCGTCGCGATCGAATTGCCGAGATCGCCGTGAAGCGCGCGCAACAGCCACAGCCCGAACTGCACCGGCAGCGGGCGATCGAAGCCATAGGCGGTACGAAGCTGCGCCGCGAGCTCCTGCGAAGCATCGGCCGGCAGCACCGCGACCAGCGGATCGCCCGGCGTGATGTGGACGAGCAGAAAGCACACCAGCGCCACGCTGATGACGATGGGGACGACGTAGACGATGCGTCTGGCGATATAGGCAAGCACGTTGGGTTCTTTTCTTTCCTTCTCCCCTTGTGGGAGAAGGTGGCGCGGAGCGCCGGATGAGGGATTTTAACCCCGGATACAGTCTTACGAACGCGGGAGGGGTATCCACGGAGAGAGACCCCTCACCCGGCTTCGCCGTCGCGAAGCCACCCTCTCCCACATCCGCCTTCGCCAAGGCTTCGACGGACAGGAGGGAGAGGGTGCAGCGAGTACGCAGCGCGAATTACTTCGCGATCGACACCGGCGAGAAGTCGATGAACCAGCTCTTGGGCTGTACGACGCCCGTGACCTTCGGGCTCATCGCGCGCGGGCCGACGTCGTGGGCGACGTAGAGGAAGGCGGCGTCGTCGACGGAGGCTGCGTGCAGCTCGGCGAGCGCGGCGTCACGCGCGGCGGGATCGAA
>JAEYTQ010000333.1 GCA_023433965.1 Pseudomonadota bacterium
CTCGAAGGCCTTGATGGTGGAGCGGTTCTTGGCCTCGGTCTCGCCGAACATGCGCTCGCGGCTGAAGCTGAAGACGACGTCTTCCGCCGTGAGCTCGTCGCCATTGTGGAACTTGACGCCCTGGCGCAGCTTCACCTCGACGGTCTGGTCGTCGATGCGGCGCCATTCGGTGGCAAGACCGGGCACGGCTTCGAGGTTGCCACGCCAGTTCTTGGAGATCAGGCCTTCCCAGATCGAGGAGAAGAACACGCGCTCGCCGACATTGGACTGCTCGCGCAGCACGTCGAGCACGTTCGAATTGGTCACCTTCTGCACGGCGATCGTCACCGACGGACGGTTGTCGCCTTGCGCGATCGCAAAGCGCGGCAGCAGCAGCGCGCCTGCGGCGGCGCCGCCGGATTTCAGGATGGTGCGACGGGTGAGCTTGCTCATGAGGATGACCCCTGCCCTTTACGAGTGCGGTTATTCGGCGAGACCGAGCGCGGCGAGATGCGCCGCGCCGGCGCGAACGTCGTCGTGGTTGCGAAGCTCGAGGATCAGGCGCCGATTCGAGGTCAGCCGGCTCAGCGCGCGGAACACCGCGACCCACGGGATATTTCCCTCGCCCGGTGCCCAGTGCCGGTCGGCAAAGCCGTCGGTGTCCTGGAGATGCACATGGGTGAGCATGTCGCCGGCGGTCTCGACGTAATAATCGACCGGCGGCGCACCGGTGGAGATGTGGGCGTAATTGGCGTGCCCGGTGTCGAGGGAGACGCGGACCTTGGCGCTTTCGAGCGCCTTGGCGAGCCGCACGCGATCGCGCGGATCCTTGTCCTCGATGTTCTCGATGACGATTTCGCAGCCGATCGTTTCGGCGCGCGCGATCACCTCGGCGAGCGTTGCCTTGACGCGTTCAACGAGATTGCCGCGATTGTCAGGGTAGAGATCGAGATTGTTGTGGTCCCAGGTCGTGAACGGCGAGTGGATCACCATCTGCGTCGCACCGAGGAACTCGGCGGCGTCCAGGCCCTGCAGCAGGCGCTTGGTCACGGCCTGGCGGATCATCGGATCGTGGCTGTCGATCTTGAAGCCCCAGAACGGACCATGGATGCCGAGCCGGCCGGTATGGCCCGACAGCATCTGCTTGATCTCCCCAGCCGTGCTGCGCCAGTCGCCATCAAGCAGGTCGGCGCGGAAGAAATCCTGGATCTCGAGATCGCGCTGCCGTTCCAGCAGCCAGTCGCGATGCGCCGGGATCGACTTGATGGACAATGCGGCGCCCAGCACCGGCTTCGACATGGCTTGCTCCTTGACCGTCAGCGATGACGGGAGCAGCGCTAGACCAGTTCAATGACAGGCCCGTGAAATGCAGATTGCGAGATGCTGGCGAGATGTGGACATCTTGCCAGTCGCTGCCTGCGATCCAGGCAACGAGGCGTGCGACTGAGGCAGAACGAACACACCGCAAGCAGTATCGATGACCGTAGTGATCCGGAATGGAATCCTAACCAGGCTTCGCGTACATCGCGAGACATCGATCGGCGGCCACTTCCAAGGGCATCACCCTCTGATCGCGCTTTATGGGGTTGGGGGACCACATGGGGCGGGGGATTGAAGGCTGGGGCAAGGTGACGAGCTCCGGACTCCTAGGCACTCCGGACCTCGAAACTTTCTGAGATTGAACGCAGCAACGCGCCGTCCGGGTGGGGCATCCGGGCGGCGCGTTGTCGTTTCAGAGTCGCTGTTCTTTTAGCGCTCAGCGCGTCTGCGGCTCCAATGTCACCGTGCAATCGCCCTGCCCTTGCGTCGCGACCACGATGTTGCCCGCGGGCGCCCCAAGAGCGATCGGCGCGGATGAGCCGCCGTCCGGCATCTGGACGATCACGCTCAGCGAATCCACGCGCGCTGTCGAGCCCACGGTTGCGGGCTCCACCGGGACCACATTGCCCGAAGCGTCACGCCGCATGATCTGGCAGTTCACGGTGCTCGCACCGGCCGCCGCCACGGTCGACGAGCCGCTGCCGCCCATCTGCGCCCGGGCCCGCGACGGATCGCGCGGCACCTGGCTGACGATGCGATGCGTGCGCGGCTCCACGATGACGATCTCGTCCTCGGTCGCGAAATATTCGTAGTCCCGATAGGCGGGCTCGATCGAGACGATCTCGGGCGGCAGCCTGTGCAGACGCACGCGCCGAGGGATCGTCTCCCCGACCCGGATCGAGATGTTCAGATTGCGCTCCGGCTGGGCGAGGCGCGCGCGGCTCACGGTTTCGGAGATCCGCACCTGCTTCTCGGTCGTCACCTGGGTCTGCTGATTGACTTGCGTGTTGGTCTGCGTCGTCTGGTTGGCTTGGTTGGTCTGCGTGCTCGACGTACCGGGCGCGGTCTGCGCATTGTTGGTCGGAGCCGCCCGGTTCGTATCGGTCGCAGCGGCGGGCCGGTTGCGCTCGTTCTGGTTGGCCGCGGCGCCCGTGCGCTCGTTCTGCTGGCCCGACTTGGACTTCTCGGACTCGGCCGTCGATTTTTGCGGCGAGGACTTGTCCTGCTTGTCTTGCTTGGTTTCCGCAGCGCTCTTGCCGCTGTCGCGTTCCTTCGCGCTCTCGGCCTCGCGGTTGCGATCGCGCGAAGGCTCGCGAGAGTCTCTTGCCTGATCCCTGGCCTTCGGCTGGTCGCGCTCGGAGGCCTGCGCCGGCTGGCGTTTGTCATCGGCGGCTTCACGTTTGTCAGCGCCACCCTTGTCCTCGCGGCCCGCGCCCTGCAGCCGCTCGCCTTGCAGTCGATCCTGGGCGCCCTGCGCGCGCTCTTGAGCACGTTCTTGCATTCCGCCGCGCGGCGACGTGGCCTCCTTTGCCGGTTCCTCAGTCCGCCGCGGCTCCTCCCGCCGCTCACCGGGGCCTTGTGCATAGGCAAACCCGGAAGCAAGCATCAGTCCAATGGCTGCAGTCGATAACATCAAACGTTGACGCATGGTCCCTCTCCTCGACAATTCGCAACAACAGACGCGAACGCTCTGTTGGTGCGAATGTTCCTGGGGCAGGAACGCAGCCATGGGATGAAACGCAGCGCGGCCAGGGGTGAGCAGAGCGGATCAGGTCGCGCTCACATGGCATCCTTGAGCGTCAGCCGCGCCGTGAACGTCACGCTGGTCTTGCCGACGAGCGCCATGCCTTCGACTTCCGCTCCGCCGGGAAAATAGTCGCCGGAAAAGCCGCAAGTGACCTCGCGGCCGCCGAACGCCAGCGTCCTGCCGACCGCCTCGGTGTGCTGATTGACGATCATGTCGCCACGCCACTTGCCATTCCGGAACGTGTAGCTGCCGGTGTAGGAGAAGAAGCTGTCGCCGCCCATGATGCGTCCATCGCAGAGAACGACGACGCCTCTTGCCTGTCCGCGCTTGCCGTCGCGCATCTCGATGTCGAAGATGTAGAGGCCGTTGACGACCTTGGCCTCCTCACCCGCTTTCGCCTCGTCCCCGGCCGACATCTGCTCATCTCCCTATGTCGATCCGTCGTTTCGATCCGTCGTTCGATCAGGTCGGCACGTTTCGTTCGAGATCCTCGAGCCAGGCGGCCGCGCTCGCATCCGACGGCGCGCGCCAGTCCCCGCGCGGCGACAGCGAGCCGCCGGCCGAGACCTTCGGCCCGTTCGGCATGGCCGAGCGCTTGAACTGGCTGAAGGCGAAGAAGCGCCGCAGGAACACCTCGAGCCAATGGCGGATCTGCGGCAGATCATAGGCCTTGCGC
>JAEYTQ010000340.1 GCA_023433965.1 Pseudomonadota bacterium
CCCTGTTGTCACCCCAGTCAACGGGGGCATAGGCACCGGTGTAGGGCGGAAGCGCCGGTGCAGCGGGCGGCGGAGGTGGGGGACCGGGAGGCGCGGGACCGGCAGTCGACGAGGAACTCCGACCGCCGGGCGAGGTGAGCGTCACAATGATATTGTCCGCGTGGTTCTTCTTCATCCAAACTTCGGCGAAGCAGAGCACGGTGTTGCCGGGAGGAAGGCGCCACGTCCATTCGACATGATCAGCGTCCTCCATGGTGTGCCTGACGAAACGAACGTGCCCATCGTCGCGATACGTGTTTCCGGCGGACAGGAAGATATCGAGCTTTGGCCGACCGGAAGTGCCGTTGTAGTAGGTGACAAGCTCCCTCAGCTTGTCCTCGAGCGGTGCCGTGCCATCATGAGGTCCGGTCGTCGGTCCGTAGCTGACATTGATCACCACGTTCTTTATGCGGGAATCGACGAATGACATGATGTACTCGATCCCGTCTGCGACGTACCCCTTCAGCCAGACGCCGGTGGCATCACGCAGGCAGCTCTCCGGAAACTGCACGAACACGATATCGGCTTCGGAAGCGGGATCTGTTAAGGGATTGCCGGGGCTCCAACCCGGCGGATCGCGCCGCGCAATACGCGCCGAGGGCGGGATGCGTCCTGCGAGAACGTCCATCACGTGTGCGCCATGCGAGCGTTGATGCCTCAGCGTCTTGAAACCCGCATCCGCGTAGCAGCCATCCTCGTCAATCGTGTTGGCTCTCTTGTGCAACTGGATCCAGTCATTTAGCCCAATCACGCCCGGTACGGAGTCTCGAAAGAACTCGAGGCCGTAGTTGAAGTCGAACGGTTTCTCGCCGAAGACGTCAGGGCCGACCGCGATCGGGGCTCTGGCCGGACTCTCGTTCTGATCCCAGATGCCGCGCACGCGCGTGCCGGTCGCTACACCCGCGGTGCATTTGACGAATTGAGCGGCGGCGAACGGACAGCCGTCGTCGATCACGCCGATGAGGAGAGATGTTGGTGGTTGTTCGCTGGCGGACCTGACCCGCTGCGCCCCCTTTTCTATGGCCGTCGGCTTCAACGGAAGTGACAACTCGACCCGGGATACGTTGTCGTTCCAGGCGCGGAAGCTCTCCTGCTCGATCGCCGTCTTGTAAGCGCGCATGGCCAGGTGTCGCGAGTTCGGACTGCTTCTTCCGAACTCGGAACCGAAGATGTCACGACTCATGGCCCTCACGAAATCGCGGGCCAGCCCCGCGTGCTTAAGCTCCACGAACAGGAATAGCTTCGCCTCCTGCTCGTCGAACATTTCGAAATTCTTGAAGTCGCTCCCGATCGCGTACCGGAGATACGGGTCGAAGCATCTCGGCAATTCTTCGGCCATGGAATGCGCTCCACCTCGGTTTCAGGAACGTGTTTCCTACGGGAACCTCGTCGACACTTCGGCGTAGGCCTTGTCCCACAGCTCCTTCATCAGGAGGGATTGCGTGACGGTCGCTCCCGTGGATTCCGAATAGAACTTGTTGGCATTGAGCGCCTGGTCGGCGTGGAAGGGATTGAAGTCCGTCTTGGAGTTGCTGTTCACGTAGCCCGCGTTGAACGTGCGGCTCTTGGTTGCTGTGCTCCCCAGACACCGCCCGACGAAATACTCGCCGAGGGCGATGCCCAGCATCCGCCCTGCCATGCTGTCGACCGGAAAATGAACTCCCGCGACGACGCGGTTGGTTGCGATCCGAGCGGCCTGGCGATCGAGTTGCTCGACGATCTGCGGGAATCCGGATGTCGCCTTGTGCAGGCTCAATAGCCGTTTCAGCACATGGGCTACTGCATAGGCCTGCGTCGCATGTCCGCTCGGGAAACTCCCGTGCCCCGGCGTCGTGATCATCGGCTGTATCTCGGCGTTGTATTCTACGGGCCGCCAGCAGGCCAGCGCATGCTTGAACCTCATTTCCACATAGACGCAGAATTGGAGGACTATGTTGACGAGCTCGAAGGTGCGTCTGGTCCTTTCTGGATGCAGATAGACGATCGACGACCAGAATGCATATTGCGGATCGATCTGCGCCATGATTTCGGTGGCGCGTTCGTTGCGCAGCTCGGCCCAACTCAGGACCATCGCAACCTGATCTTGAAACGTCGACCCGCTCGGGCGCCCGATCTCCGCAATCACGTATGCGGGCGATCGAACCAGGAATGCGTTTGGATCGGCCGCTGACACCTGAAGGGTAATGCCCTGCAGCATTTCCCCGACCGCCGTGTAGGCCCGCACCCACGGCTCCCAACGATCCAGCTGGGCTGGATCGTCGATCGTTCCCGGCAAGGCCGGCGCGTGAAAGTAGAAGTATGGAGACGTCGAAATTTCGGGAACAACGATCGTCCCTTCGCGAGCACGGATGAGTGCATCCACCATGATGGGATTGGCCCAGACGTCGCCGAGTGTGCCAAGTACCGCCCCTCCGGCCCCTCCAGCTCCGCCCGCTCCGCCCGCTCCGCCGGCACCTCCTGCCCCCCCTGCGCCGCCGGCGCCGCCAGCACCACCTGCTCCACCTGCTCCGCCTAGTTGAGCCATTGCCTGCCTCCTGATGAAAACAAGTCGGTATGGTTCGTCAGCCTGTCGTCGGTAGTCCCGCCATTTCCAGGCAGCGCGCCCAGTGCCTGCCTGTTTCGAGCTGCGCATTCGGAAGACGCCCGATGTATCGATCTACGGTCAATTGCGGTTCGAGCTCGCGCATCTTGCCCAAGATTTCTCGAGCCTCCGCTACCCGTCCTTGCGAAACGAGTGCGATAGCAAGGACCCGCCAAGTAGACGGATGCATGCGATTGAGAACGAGCGATGCGCGTGCGAGCTTTTCGGCCTCATCGTATCGATGCGCAGATAGAAGCGCCGTGGCGCCGAGCGACTCGAAATAGTAGCGCTGCGGGTCAAGCGGCGAGAGCTCCAGAGCGCGCCGCGTTGCTTCCACGGCGGCCTCGCCTTCGCCTTTGAAGGCGTTGACTGTGCCGCGGTAGAGCCAGCCCAGCGCGTGGCTGGGGTTGGCATCGACGGCCTGCTCGCACCGCTTTCGGGCTGTGTCCAGGTCCTTCAACATGTGACAATAGACAAAGCCCTCGGTCGCAAGCGCAAGCGCATCGGACGGGTCGCGGTCGAGCGCCGCGCGAGTCGCGTTCAAGGCCTCGGCGGCCTCGCGTTTGCGGTCCTCGGACCAGCCGCGAGTCATGCGCAGGATGTACCAGTTGGCGAGCCAGGCGCGTGGGGCAGCTATTCGGCCGTGGCGATTGATCAGTTCGTCCAAGACCGTGCGCGTCTGGAGAAACTCCTCTCTGCTCGACCGGTGCATCAGTCGGATGCTGCCAAGCAGCAGCGAATAGCTCTCCAGGGTCGGCAAAGGCTGCGTGAGGATATGCTCGACCTCGGCATCGAAGACCGCCAGATGCACTGCAGCGGCGATACGGTGAGCCAGTTCGCTCTCCGGCTGCAACAGATCGCCGATATTGCCGCTCAGGCGATCGGCCCAAACGACCTGGTTGGTTCGCGCCGCGGACAGCTCCGCCGTGACCAATATCCGGCCCGCTTCGACCACATAGCTGCCGCTGAGAATGTAGGTGGCACCGAGATGCGCCGATACTTCCGCGACATCGCTGACCCTGCCCCGGAATGCATTGGTGGACAGACGCGAGATCACCTTGAGGTTTGCCGATCTGGAAAGGCGCCAGATCACGCTGTCCGCAATCAGGTTGCCGATGTCGAGATGCTCCTCCGCGTCCTTGCGCGCGTCGAAGGGGATGACGGCGATCGTCGGCTCCATGGGAGTGCCATAGTCTCGCCGAGCGGCGAGGCTCGGGTGTGGGCTGGCCGGACCGACGCGATAGGCGCGAACCGGCTTGTCGAAGTGCTTAAGGATACAGTCCCCCAAATCTTCACACAGCGCATTCACTCCGTGCGTCAGCTCGTCGCGTGCCGCAGCACTGCCTATCGTCTCCCCTGGATTGGCCAGGCCGGCAAGAGCTGCCGCCAGTTGCTCATGGGCCGCCTCGCTGGCGATCGTTTCACCGGGACCGGCGAGGGTCGCGAGCCGGGCCGCAAGGTTGATACCGGTGCCGTAGATGTCGACGCCGTCGCTCCAGGCGGTGGAAGCATTGATCCCTGCGCGAAGCTGGAAGTGTTGCTGTTCGGGACGTCCGATGTTCTGAACAGCGATGCTCCGATGCATTTCGGCCGCAGCATTGACGGCGTCAGGGACCGATTCGAATCGGGCCATCAGCCCGTCACCCAGGCTTTTTACGAGGCCGCCACGAAAGCGCGGCAGAATCTGGCTCGTGGCAAGTTGGATGAATTCGGTCCATCGGCGCACCGCGGACGCCTCGTGCTCCCGCATCAGCCGCACGGACTCGACGAGGTCGACCAAGAGGACCACGGTGTCCTGCTGCACGAGGCCCATGCTCGTCTCTCCGAAGCCCGGCCTCTGCTGGCCAGACCTTCAGGTGAATGGCCCTTAAGGCCGGTACAGTTCAACTTCCCTGATGTTGACCGGACGTTGTCCGGCAGTTGCGAATTCGGCGGACACCTTCACCGAACGCACCTAAATCCATACTGGACAGGTGGCCGCTCGGTTATGAACCAGATCACGATTCGCGCGATGCCTCGGCGGGGCACACCGCCGCAACTCCCAATAAAAATCACAAATTTCTTCGCGTGATGCGAGAAGCCACGTGCATTCGCGGCTAATGCGGACACGTCTCCACCTCGACGGTGACGTGGCTGAGCCCCTTCAATCCCGCCAGCCGTCGCTTGTAGACCGCCGGCTGCTTCGGCTGGTCCGACACCACCGAGAGCAGCACGGCGCAATGGCCGGGGCCGACCTGCCACAGATGCAGATCGGTGACGCGGTCGTCGCCGGCTTCGATGCGCGCGCGGATCACTCGCTCCAGCTTCTCGTCGGCGCGCGCATCGAGCAGCACCGCACCCGACGACTTGATCAGCCCCAATGCCCAGCTCGCGATCACGACACTGCCGATCAGGCCCACGGCCGGATCGGCCCAGGCCCATCCCGAAGACATGGCGAGGGCGAGCGCGGCGATGGCCAGCACCGAGGTCGCCGCATCCGTCATGACGTGGACATAGGCCGCGCGCAGATTGTTGTCGTGATGATGGTGGTGATGACCGTGGCGGTCATGGTTGTGGTCATGATCGTCGTGGTCGTCATGCGCATGGCCGTGACCATGATGGTGATCGTGGCCGTCGCGCAGCAACCAGGCGCTGGCGAGATTGACGCACAGACCGAGCGCGGCCACGGCCATGGCTTCGCCGTAGACGATCGGCACCGGATTGATCAGCCGCAACACGCTCTCATACGCGATCTCGACCGCGATCAGGCCGAGGATGATGGCGCTGGCGAAGGCGGCGAGGTCGCCGAACTTGCCGGTGCCGAAGGTGAAATGCGCATTCCCCAGATGCCGCCGCGCGAAGCGGTAGGCGAAGGCGGCGATGCCGAGCGCCGCCGCATGCGTACCCATGTGCCAGCCGTCGGCCAAAAGCGCCATCGAGCCGAACAGCGAGCCGGCGACGATCTCGCCGACCATCATGACCAGCGTCAGGACGACCACGAACCAGGTGCGGCGCTCGTTCACGTCGTGCTTCTGGCCCAGGAAGGCGTGGTCATGGGTCCATTGTTCGATGGAATGGGAATGCATCGAAGTCTCCCGAAACGTCAGCTCTGCCGGCGCAATATAGACGGCCGGTCCCAATTTTCTAAGGTCCAATCGTCTCGCGGATTGACAGTGCTTCTTAGTTTCGCTGTAATCTACGCCATGGGGATTTGAGCGATCTCCCCACGAGGCGACAGGCCCAAGAATCGCGTCCCGTTGGTTTTTTGCGAGGACGCATCATGTCTACATTCACGACCATCTCATCCGACAAAATGACACGGCTGATCGGCACGGCGAACGCGCCCGTTCTGATCGATGTGCGCACCGAGGAGGATTTCGCCGCCGACCGGCGGCTGATCCCTGGGGCTATCAAGCGCAGCCACGACAACGTGACAGAATGGGGCGGCGCCTTTGCCGGCCAGCGGGCCGTCGTCTCGTGCCTCCGCGGTGAAAAACTCGCCCAGGGCACCGCGGCCTGGCTGCGCCAGCTCGGCGTGCAGGCCGAGACGCTGGAGGGCGGCTT
>JAEYTQ010000394.1 GCA_023433965.1 Pseudomonadota bacterium
ACGCTGCATCTCGTATCTCACCATCGAGAACAAGGGACCGATCCCGCGCGAATTTCGCAAAGCCATCGGCAATCGCATCTATGGCTGCGACGATTGCCTTGCCGCGTGCCCCTGGAACAAGTTCGCGCGAGAAGGGCGCGAGGCCAAGCTCGCTGCGCGAGACGAATTGCGAGCGCCCTCTCTCGCTGAGCTCGCACGGCTGGACGACGCGGCGTTCCGCGCGCTGTTCACGAAGTCGCCGGTGAAGCGCATTGGCCGCGATCGGTTCTTGCGCAACGTGCTGATTGCGATCGGCAACTCGGGCGAGGCGGCGCTGGCCGAGGAGGTGCGGCGGTTGCTCGATGATGCGAGCCCGCTGGTGCGCGGGGCTGCGGTGTGGGCGCTGGGGCAGCTGGTCGTTCGGGAAGAGTTTGTGGCGATGAAGTCTGCTGCTGCGAGCAGCGAGCACGACGACAGCGTGCGTGAGGAGTGGCAGGCTGCCTCCTAATTCCCCGCTGTCATTCCCCGCGAAGGCAGGGAATCCAGTACGCTGCGGCGTCTCGATCTATCACTGCTGCCGCGGCGTACTGGATCGCCCGGTCGAAGCCGGGCGATGACACCTCTTGTGTGGCGAGCACACATGCGCCTCACCACACTTGATTTCCCCACCCATTCCCGCAATCTCGCGCGCATGACAAACATGCCTTTCTTCACCCGCGACGGCGAGACATTCCACCCGACGGAAGTTGCCAATGGTCCCTGGGATCCGAAGTCGCTGCACGGGCGCGTCATCATCGGCCTGCTCGGCTTCGCCATCGAGGAACGCCATTCCGGGCCTGAGTTCGTGCCGGCGCGGCTCACCGTCGACATGTTTCGGCTGCCGACCATCGACAAGCCGATTGAAGTGACCACGCGGCTGGTGCGCGACGGGATGCGCATCCGCGTGGTCGAGGCGGAGTTCGTCTCTGGCGGAGTCAGCATGGCGCGCGCCTCGTGCCAGCTGCTGCGCAAGACGCAAAATCCCGACGGCAACGTCTGGTCACCGCCGAACTGGGACGCGCCGAAGCCGGCCGACATTCCCAAACCAACCGATCCCAGGCTCGGCATGAACGGCAAATGGGCGCCGCGGCCGATCGTCGGCCAGATGGGCTCGCTCGGTCCGCGCCGGCTCTGGATGAGCGAGGTGCGCGAGCTCGTTGCGGGCGTGCCGATGACGCCGTTCGTCCATGTCGCCACCGGCGCCGATTTCGCCAGCCCGTTCGCCTATGCCGGCGAGAAGGGGCTTGGCTACATCAACAGCGACGTCACCATCTATCTGCACCGGCTGCCGGTCACGGAATGGATCGGCTTCGAGGTCGTGAACCATCACGCCACCGACGGCGTCGCGATCGGCGAGTGCTGGCTCTATGACGAACAGGGCCCGATCGGCACCGCGACGGTCGCAGCGCTGGCGCAGCGCAAGCCGATGGCGAATCCGTCGAAGCGGTAGCAGCGCGCGCCTCTCTTCGGTCGTCATTCCGGGATGCGCCGTCAGGCGCAGACCCGGAATCCATCGGGCCGCAGGCCAAGAGGTGAAATGGATTCCCGGCTCGCGCCTCGCGCGCCCCGGAATGACAGTCAGGTGAGATGCCGCTGCATCTCCGGCCGCGCCTTCAGCTCGGCGCCCTGCTTGGCGACGATCTTCGCAATCCGTTCCGGCGCGAATTTCAGGTCGACGAACGCCGGCGCGGTGTTGGCGACCTCGTGATAGGTCGCGATCCTGCCGCCCTTCAGCGTCATGATGGCAACGCCCTCGAACATCGCCCGCGCGCCGCTGGCTTCCGGCAGGGTCGAGCGATAGCTGAACGTGTAGCGCGCATAGAGCGTGGTGCCGTCGGTGACGGGGTCGTGCATGTCCCAGCGAAAATCGGTCGCCGTGCGGTAGAACCAGTCGTCGATCATTGCGGCGATCTTCTCGCGGCCTGCGAACGCGCCGTAGAACACGTCGTGATAGACGCCGTCCTCGGTGAAGAGTTCGGCGAAGGCGCGGCCGTTGCGCTGCTCGACTGCATCGCAGAAGGCGCGCAACATGGCGGTTGTGGTCATTTGGCGATAGATCCCAGTTTTTCCGTCATGCCCCGCGCAGGCGGGGCATGACACCGAATGTTGGGATGCAGTTTCACCCGATCTCGGCCACTGCGGCAAGAAGGCGCGCGATGTCCTGGGGGCGGGAGAGGCGGTGATCGCCGTCCTGGATCATGGTCAGAACGACGTCATCGGCCGGCAGGCGGTACGTCAGCGCAAACGCGTGTTGCCACGGCACATCGGGATCTTTAGCGCCTTGCAGGATGCGGACCGGGCAGCCGAGATCGATGGCGCTGCCGAGCACGAGGTGATTGCGGCCCTCCTCGATCAGGTTCCGCGTGATCGGATAGGGCGAGCCGTCGCCATATTCGGACGGGCGCAGCCAGACGCCCTTGGTCTCGATCTCCTTCTTCACCGCGGGCGGGAAATTCTTCCACATCAGCTCCTCGGTGAAGTCGGGCGCCGGCGCGATCAGCACCAGGCCGGCCAGCGACGCCTTGGCTTTCTCCTGCTTCTTCTTGATCTCACGCGCGAGCAGCAGCGCCATCCAGCCGCCCATGGAGGAGCCGACCAGGATCTGCGGGCCCTCGCAGAAGCGCTCGAACACCGCAAGGCTCTCCTCGAGCCAGCGCCCGATGGTTCCGTCAGCGAACTCGCCGCCGGATTCGCCATGGCCGGAATAATCGAACCGGACCATGGCGCGGCCATGATCCCGGGCGAAGGCGTCCAGCGCCAGGGCCTTGCTGCCCTGCATGTCCGACTTGAACCCGCCGAGCCAGACCAGCCCCGGCCCATGCCCACGCCGGGCCCGCACGGCGATCCTGCGTGCCGAAGGGCCCTCGCCCAGATCGATGAAGTCGAGCGTGGCGTCTGGAATTATATCGGTCATGGAACGTTTACTCTGGCTGTGCGGTTTGAGCTGAACCGGGCGTGCGCCCATGACGCAACCCGATGCCGACATTGGCCGTTTGGGACGCTTGCGGAACAGAGGCAAGGTGTCTATGTCGTCAGCGTGCCCGGGCGTGGCCGAAATGCCTCGCATTTGAGGGTTTTTCGCGCCTCGCACGAGCGACTTGCTTGCCGGCCAACGCATCTTCCTTCAAGATGGCCGCTTCTTTCACAACTTTGGAGAACCACCCATTCGCCGTCCTAATAAAGCTCCGCCCGCTGCCAGCAAAGACGGGCCGCGCATCAATGATGATATCCGCAATGCGCAGATCCAGCTGATCGACCAGACCGGTGACAACAAGGGCACGGTCGAGACCGTCTTGGCCATCAAGATGGCCCAGGAAGCCGGCATGGATCTGGTCGAGATTTCGCCGAATGTCAGTCCTCCGGTCTGCAAGATCATGGACTACGGCAAGTACAAGTATTCTGCTCAGAAAAAAGCCGCGGAAGCCCGCAAGCGGCAGAAGATGGTCGAGATCAAGGAGATCAAGCTCCGCCCGATGATCGACGACCACGATTACGACGTGAAGATGCGCGCGATGCAGCGGTTCTTCGAAGAGGGCGACAAGGTCAAGATCACGCTGCGCTATCGCGGCCGCGAAATGGCGCACCAGGAGATCGGCACCAAGCTTCTGGACAAGATCAAGACTGATGTCGCCGAGCTCGCCAAGGTCGAGCAGGATGCGCGGTTCGAAGGCCGTCAGGTCGTCATGGTGCTGGCGCCGCGCTGACAGCAGCGCGTTAGGACTTCAAGAGTTCAACGGCCCGTCCGGATCTTTCGGCGGGCCGTTTTCGTGTCAGGTCCTTGTCGCCTGCCAGGTGCCGCTGCACTGATCGCCGGAGATGACACCCTTCCACGATCCAGTCCCGTTCACGCCGGCGAGGCGGCCGCCGCCGCTGGCATGGGAGGCGCCGACCGAGACGTGGACGGCGACGGTGCCGCCGCGCCTGACCGGGCCCGAGACTCGGCCGCCGCCGGCAGAGGAGACGCGACTGCCTGTCACGGTGAAGGGAACACTGTAGCCCGAGCTGCAATTGCCGCGGGTGGTGGCGAAGGTGACGTTCCAGATGCCGTCATAGCCGCCGGGGCGGGCGTCGGCCGCCTGCGG
>JAEYTQ010000472.1 GCA_023433965.1 Pseudomonadota bacterium
TCGCGGCGATCGGCGCATGCGGCTTGTGCACGGTGATGCTGATCCGCGTCACGCGGCTGAATTTCTGCAGCAGCGCGTCGATCACAGCACCCGCGGCGGCCTCGATCAGCTTGTAGCGCTTGCTACAAAAGGCGTCGGTCGCAATGGCGGCGACGTCGCCATAGGACACGGTGTGCCGTAGCCGGTCCGAGCGCGCGGCTTCGCCGAGATCGATATCGAGCGTGATGTCGAGCTTGAAACTCTGGCCGACCTTGCCCTCGTGCGGCATCACACCGTGATGAGCGTGCAGGGCAAGACCGGAAATGAAAATAGTATCGGTCTCTGTCACGTCGGGCTCCCGGTCACTTTGTGCTGCAGTCACTTCGTGCTCCAGTCATCTGGCTCTCCAGACCGCTTCCGCGACCCGAAGCGCCTGCACGGTTTCGAACACATCATGCGTGCGCACGATCGTGGCGCCTTCCTGCACGGCCATGAGGTGGCCGGCAATCGAGCCGCCCAGCCGCTCGCCCGGTTCGGACGGCACGATGGACGAGATAAAGCGCTTGCGCGACAGTCCGATCAGGATCGGAAGACCGAAACATGTCAGCCGGGCCAGTCTGGCGACGGCGATCACGCTCTGCTCCGGCGTTTTCCCGAAGCCGATACCGGGGTCGATCACGATCTGCGCACGCTGGACCCCGGCGGCATCGGCAATCTCGAGCGAGCGCTCGAAATAGCGGAGCATGTCTTCGACGATGTCGATCGCCGGATCGGCTTCGTCGCGGTTATGCATGACGATGACCGGCACGCCGTGATCGGCCACCACCCGCGCCATGTCCGGATCGCGCTGCAAGCCCCACACATCATTGGCGATCGCCGCGCCCTGCCGGATCGCCCAGTCGAGAACCACCGCTTTCATGGTGTCGATCGAGACCGGCCGGCCGAGGCCGGCGACAGCGGACAGCACCGGTTCGAGCCGGGCTTGCTCGATCTCGGCGGTGACCGGCCGCATGCCGCCATAGGGCCGGGTCGATTCCGCTCCGACATCGATAATGTCGGCGCCTTCCGCAACCATCTCCGTGGCATGCGCGATCGCGACTTCCGGATCGACGAAGCGCCCGCCGTCGGAAAACGAATCCGGCGTGAGATTGAGAACCCCCATCACCGTCGCGCGGTGCGGTGAGATCAGGTCAGTGAGCGCAAGGCGGCTCGCGGGTTTGGGTGCTGACATGGTCATAGCCAGCGCTTTGGGGCGCAGGAGCGGCGGCCTGTCAACCGGAGAGTGTGAGCCGTCGTCTTGCCGGGACCGGGTTTCGCCGGAATGTTGGCCCGGATTGTGGACCAAGCCTCAGCGATAGGTGATTTTCGGCGGCAGATTCTTGGCAGCTGCGACCCAGCGGCCAACCGCTTTTTCCGTCGGCACCAGCCGGACGAGCTTACGCTTGTCGTTTTCCTCCCGCATCGCGGCCGCGAGCTTGGCGGGGTTGCGGTACTTCAGTTCGCGCACGGTATCGACCCCGACCCGGCACAGCAGTTCGGCATAGCCGGTGCCGAGACCCTTGACCCGGAGCTTGTCCGCCAGGTTCGCGAAGCGCAGCAATTCACGCGGTTCGATGCCGGTCTTCAGCGAGAGCGCTTCGCGGTCTTTCGCGCTTTTGGTCGCTTCCAGCAGTTTGTCGGAGGTTCGAATGCCGGCGGAACGCAGGCATTCGATTACTTCCGGATCAAGGCAATCAAGATTTTTTAGCGATTTCGACACAAGGCTGTCCCCGAACAGTCCGGTGGATATCCGGTCAGGCGAATTGCGAGAGACCCGGGATTGCACCGACCATTTCGTCGACTTGGTCCGCCCCCATCTTTTCGCGCGCGAAGGCCAGCAGGGTACGGGCGACGCCCTGAACCTCGCCCATGCCGAGGCCAAGTCCCATTAGCTGGGTCCCGACGCCCATGATGCCACCCATGCCGAACGCGCCTCCCGAGGGAGCCGCAGCCGCGGCCTCTGCCGCGCCCGGCATTGCGTCGATCAACGGTTTGATTTTGTCCGCCGGCGCTTCCTTGATCAGGAACGCCAGAATGATTCCGACCGCCTGCTCGGCGACCTGACGGTCGATGCCGAGTTCGGCGACGAGTCGCCCGACGAGCTCGTCCATGTTCTTGCCTGCCCCCTCCCGCACTGACGGCGGGTGATGAACGGACATTGATAATGGAAACATCCACAAAGGAAAGTGACCGCCTGACAAATATGCAACGGTGTGACACGCTGGCCACTATGCGATCATGAGGCAAACCGACATGTTGCGCTCAGTTGCGCACCGCAGGCGTTGACCCGGCGCGGTCGACGCATCAAAAATGTGTTTGATTTCGAAAGGATGCGGGGCGATGGCAAAGCGAGCCAGCAAGTCGACGAAGAAGAAATCGGCATCGGTGTCGGTCGAAGCCGATGCGACGACAAACGTCTCCGTCGAACCGAAAAACGGAGCGAAAGCCCCCAGGGCGAAGCCCGCGGCGACGGCTTCTGCTGCGCCGCCGGTAAAATCGGCTGAGGAAATCGAGCCCGAAGGCACGATCTTCGTCGGTCAGAGCGTCAAGCCCGAGCGCATTCTGCTGCGCATGGCCAACCGGCACGGACTCGCCACCGGCGCGACCGGTACCGGCAAGACCGTGACCTTGCAGGTGCTGGCCGAAGGCTTTTCACGCATGGGCGTTCCGGTTTTCGCCGCCGACATCAAGGGCGACCTGTCCGGAATTTCGATGATCGGCGAGGCGAAGCCGTTCCTGGTCGAACGTGCGCAGAGCATGGGGCTCGAATACCAGCCCGACGATTGTCCCACCATTTTCTGGGACCTGTTCGGCGAAGAGGGACACCCGATCCGTGCCACCGTCTCCGAGATGGGACCGCTGTTGCTGGCGCGGCTGCTCAACCTGAACGACGTACAGGAAGGTGCGCTCAATATCGCTTTCAAGATCGCCGACGATCAGGGTCTGGCGCTGCTCGACTTCAAGGATCTGCGCGCGATCCTGGAGGCGATCGCACCGTTCGGCACCAAGAAAGAGGCCGAGGAGGGCACCGGCAACGCACAGCTCGACGAGATCAAGCGCGCGGTCGCAAGCTACGGCAATGTCACCAAACAGACCGTCGGCACCATCCAGCGTGCCTTGCTTGTCCTCGAGAACCAGGGCGGCGAGAAATTCTTCGGCGAGCCCGCGCTCGAACTGAAGGACTTCATGAAGGTCGACCGCGACGGCCGCGGCTATGTCAGCATTCTCGCGGCCGAAAAGCTGATGGGCAATCCACGGCTCTACGCGACCTTCCTGCTCTGGCTGTTGTCCGAGCTGTTCGAAGAACTTCCCGAAGTGGGCGACCCCGACAAGCCGAAGCTCGTGTTCTTCTTCGACGAGGCGCATCTTCTGTTCGACGAAGCGCCCAAGGCGCTGCTGGACAAGATCGAGCAGGTGGTGCGGCTGGTGCGCTCTAAGGGCGTCGGCGTCTATTTCGTCACGCAAAATCCGCTCGACGTGCCGGACAAGGTGCTGGCCCAGCTCGGCAATCGCGTGCAGCACGCATTGCGCGCCTTCACCCCGCGCGACCAGAAGGGCGTGCAGACCGCAGCCAACACATTCCGTCCAAACCCGAAGCTCGATACCGGGCAGGTGATCATGGAACTCGCCAAGGG
>JAEYTQ010000516.1 GCA_023433965.1 Pseudomonadota bacterium
CGGTCCAGCTCGATGCCGGACGGGCGGTCTTGAGGTTGCGATCAAGAGACATGGGGCAGAGCTCGCTGCGCAGAATTCAACGGATACGCCGCCGCGACGAGCCCTGAACTGTGGCCGCACAGAGTGAAGGCAGCCCATCGCGAGCCGGGTTCGCCTTGGTAGCAGCCGTCAAAACGGCCGCAACAGCTGCTCGCCCTTAACCTAACCGGTCAACCTTACTTCCTGGGACGGATCGCCGCGATCCATTGAAAGCCGGCGCATGTTTTCCTAAAATGCCTGTGATTTGAGAACGGGCGCGCCGTTTCGGCGCACGGTGATTTCCAGACTGAACCTTGCAAGCTCTCGGACGTTTTTGAAGCAATTGATTTTGCGGGGGAACAACAACAATGAATCTGCAATGTGCACGCCTGCGCCTCGCGCTGCGAGTGGCGCGGCCCGCCCCGATCGCAGGCACGCCGCCGCAAGAGCCGCTGCAAGCCGCCAATGACAATCAGGCGGCCTGGTCGTTCGTCCCGTTTCCGCCCGGCTGGTACGCCTCGAACTGACGCGCGCGGCCGGAAAAAGCGCAACGCCGCGCAAGCGGAATATCATCGCTTGGCGGCGTCCGTTTAGACATTGGGCGCTGAAATCCCCAATACTCATATGTCTCTTGAGACGGAGAAAGGTTCGACGGGCCGGCAGGTCTGCGCCGGTCACGGATCCACGCCCTGAACTGTTCGCAGAAGCCGCAGGGCCAGGGATTACCGGATTCGAAATCGGGACTGGTCGGGGCAGCTGGATTCGAACCAACGACCTGCAGTACCCAAAACTGCCGCGCTACCAGGCTGCGCTATACCCCGAATGTCCGGCGAGCCCCGTCGATACACGCTTCCCGAGGCGTCATCAAGCGTTCCAAGCCCGTCGGCCGGGCTCGAAAGCACGGACAGCGAGAGCGGCGATCGCCCCGCCTGTCCGTCCTACTTGCTGCCGAACAGAGGATGGCCGACGCGATCGCCGGGACGGATGCCGTACTTCTGGGCCGTGCCCGCCACCACCTCTAACACGGCCCGGGCGGGCCCCCGCGACGAGATGATCTTCCTCGACAGCGGCTCGGTATTCTCCGCGATGCGCAGGATGCGGCCATCCGCGCGGATGAAGATCATGTCGAGCGACACGTAGGTGTTCTCCATCCACATCGAGATTTCCTGCTCGGGATTGAAGTCGAACAGCATGCCTTTGCCGTCGGCCAGTTCCTTGCGGTACATCAGGCCGATCCGCTTCTCCTCCGCTGTCGTTGCCATTTCCACGGAGAATACATGCACGCCGTTCTTGGTGACGATCTCGAGCGGCTGGAAGCTGGCGGCCTCGACGGACGTGCTGCCGACGGCGCAGCCGGCGATGACGAGGACGGCGGCAAGCCAGCCCTTCGCAGCGGACCAGACGGCCTTTCGATTTAAATCCATGGGAGCTCTCGCGGCGTGGGACTTAAGTCAGTCCTACGCGGCGACCGCCGGAAAAGGAAGAGGCTCACCAAACTCGCAGCGCGCCTCTGTTCACGATCGCGGGGATTCGTATCCTTCAGTGCGACTGCAGCCCCGGCGATCCGGCCTCGGGATGGATCTCGGCCGCCATCATGCCCTTGGAGCCGGGCCCGAAGCGGACCAGGACGTACTGGCCCGGCCTGAGCTCGGTCATGCCGAAGCGGCGCAGCGTCTCCATGTGCACGAAGATATCAGGCGTGCCCTCCCCGCAAGTCAGGAAGCCGAAGCCGCGCAGCCGGTTGAACCACTTGACCTGGGCGCGTTCCAACCCGCTGGTCGGCGTGACCGTGACGTGGGTGCGCGGCGGCAGCATCTGCGCTGGATGGATCGCGGTCGACTCGTCCATCGAGACCACGCGGAAGGCCTGGTAGCCCTTGGCGCGCTGGATGCACTCGACGACGATGCGGGCGCCTTCATATGCGGTCTGGAAGCCGTCGCGCCTAAGCACGGTCACGTGCAGGAGGACGTCCGGCCAGCCATTGTCCGGAACGATGAAGCCGTATCCCTTGGAGGCGTCGAACCATTTGATCACGCCGTGGACCTCGACGAGATTGGCGCTGGCCTCCCCCAGTCCGGTGAAGGGACTGAGTGCATTGTCGCGACTGCCGCCATGCTCGCCCGGCGTCAATCGCCCCGGTGACGTGCCCTGTCCGGGAACTCCAAGCTTCTTGGACTCGAATCCGTCCGACGACCCCATAACCCCGGACCCCACACTGCAATGCAACCCGCCCCATCGGCGGCGCTCGAATCACGCGCCTTAAGAGAATGTTCTCATTTCGACGCGACGCGAATCTTTCGACTCAAAAGATAACACTACCGGTTGCGAGGCATAGACAAAAAAGAGATTCGCCGGAACCTATGAACAGCTTGCACAGCGGCGAATCAAATTGCCGCCTCAATTACCGACAAAGGGCCCGAGCGTCTCGCCGATGTCGTGGTGGATGACGAGATCGGCGACGTCGTCCTGCTCGGTCGGCTCGCGATTGATGATTACCAAACGTGCACGGGCGCGCTTGGCCATCATGGGAAAGCCCGCGGCCGGCCACACCACGAGCGAGGAGCCGATCGCGATGAAGAGGTCGCAGGCCTGCGCCAGCGCCGTCGCTCGCTGCATCTCGTCGTCCGGCATCATCTGGCCGAACGAGATCGTAGCGGTCTTCACCGGCTCGTCGCACGCCGTGCAGTTAGGCGCTGCGCCGGCGTCGTCGAAACGGTGCTTCACCCAGTCGAGCGGATAAGCCTGCCCACACCCGATGCAGCGCGCATAAGTGGTATTTCCGTGAAGCTCAACCACGTGTTCGGGCGCGAAGCCGGAAGCTTGATGGAGATTATCGATGTTCTGGGTGATGACGGCGGGGATCTTGCCGGCACGGTAGAGCGATGCCAGCGCGCGATGGCCCCGTCCGGGCTTCGCTGCGGCGAAGACCTCCTCCATCGCGAAACGGCGACGCCAGGATTCGTCCCGTGCCTCCTGGCTCGCGACGAACTCGTCGAAGGGGATCGGACGATTGCGCGTCCAAATTCCGCCGGGCGAGCGAAAGTCCGGAATCCCGCACTCGGTCGAGATGCCCGCACCGGTGAACGGGACGATGGTCCGCGCCTCGGCGATCATGTCGCCGAGCCGCTCGATGCCGCTGGAAACGTCCGATGCAATCAATCGCGCCTCCCGACTCCTCTGGGCTGACAGCAACATGCACAAGCGGCAAGATCGCTGACGCTCTTATCAAGCGCAAACACAATGCGCTCGGCAATTTCTTCCGACCTTCGCATATCACAATCCTGCAATGCCTCCTCCCCATTGACGCCCCATTCAGGAGCGCCAATGGATGTGTTGACGCGACTCAACGATTGCGGCGGCAGCGCTTGAGTTCAGATGTGCACATACTCAGGTGTAAGAGGGGATTTGACATGACCGAAGAGGAACAACGCAAAGAGCGCGAACGCGAAGAGATCGCCGCCCGTGTCGCTGCCTTCCGTGCCACACAGGAGAAGTTCAAGCGCGAGCGCGAGGAGTACTTCGTGTCGACGCTGCAAAACGCCCGCAAGGTCGAACGGCC
>JAEYTQ010000530.1 GCA_023433965.1 Pseudomonadota bacterium
CGGCGCCACAAGAGATATTCGGCCCCGCAAGCGCGGCGTGAGGCGATCGCCTTGCTTGATCGCGTTGGACTGCCCGATGCGGTCAGGCGCGTCGACGCCTATCCGCACCAGTTCTCCGGCGGCCAGCGCCAGCGCGTCACCATCGCCATGGCGCTCGCCTGCGAGCCGGACCTCCTGATCGCGGACGAGCCGACCACCGCGCTCGACGTCACCATCCAGGGTCAGATCCTCGACCTCATCGCCGATCTCGTCGAGGAGCGCGGCATGTCGATGATCCTGATCTCGCACGATCTCGGCGTCATCGCCGAAAACGTACAGCGCATGATGGTGATGTATGGCGGCACCGTCGTCGAGAGCGGACCCACCGACGAGGTGTTCCGCCGCATGGGACATCCCTACACGCAGGGCCTGTTCCGGGCCCGGCCAAAGCTCGGCGCGCGCAAGGGGACGCGGCTGCAGACGATCGCGGGCACGGTGCCGGAACTGGCCGATCTGCCGGCCGGCTGCACCTTCTCCGATCGCTGTCCGCTCGTGATCGACCAGTGCCGCGCGGCGCTGCCGCCGATGGTGGATGTTGGCCCCGGCCATGTCGTGCGCTGCATCCGGACGGAGGTGTCGATGGCCGAGCGCGTGGGAGCGCTGACCTCATGAGCGCTGCGCCGCTTCTCGACGTCAGGGATATCGAGCAGCGCTACAGGCTTCCGCGCGAGAGCCTGTTCCGGCCACCGGGGCAGGTGCGCGCGCTCAACGGCGTCAGCGTGAAGGTCCAGGCCGGCAGGAGCCTCGGCATCGTCGGCGAGTCCGGTTCCGGCAAGTCGACCTTCGCGCGCGTGGTGATGGCGCTGGAGCGGCCGACCTCGGGGCAGGTCACGCTGCTCGGGCGCGACCTCAATCGTATTCCGTCCCACGAACTGCGGCGTGCACGGCGCGATTTCCAGATGGTGTTCCAGGATCCCTACGGCTCGCTCGATCCGCGCCAGACCATCGCCCGCATCGTCGCCGAGCCGCTGACCGTGCTGGAGGGCGCGGACCGCGCCACCTTCCGCGACCGCGTCGCCGCGGTGTTGCGACAGGTGGGCTTGCGCGATGCGGACATGGAGAAATATCCGCACGAGTTCTCCGGCGGCCAGCGCCAGCGCATCGCCATTGCGCGTGCGCTGATCACCCAGCCGAAGCTGATCGTGGCCGACGAGCCGGTCTCCGCGCTCGACGTCTCCGTGCAGGCGCAGGTGCTGAACCTGATGCAGGATCTCCAGGAGCAGTTCGGCCTCAGCTACATCCTGATCAGCCATGACCTCGCCGTCGTTGATTATCTCTGCGACGAGGTCGCGGTGATGTATCTCGGACGGATCGTCGAGCAGGGACGGCCGGAGGATCTGTTCGAGCGTTGCGCTCACCCCTATACGCGGGCGCTGCTGGAGGCCGTGCCGCGGACGCGTGCGGGTGGCGGACGGCGCAGGCGGGGGGCCCAGGTGATCGCATCGCAATCGGCGGCGGCAAGCGGATGCCCCTATGCCTCGCGCTGCGTCCTCGCCGACCAGCATTGCCGCGAGGTCCCGCCTGAGCTACGCAGGATGGGCGAGGGCCACCTTGCTGCCTGCCACAAGGCCGAGGCCGTGATGGCGTTGCCGCAGGCGGCCATGGAAGGTTAGTGTCCGGAGCGGGATGGGCGTAGGCTCGAGAACAGAACAGGCCGCGGAGTTGCGCATGTTGAGGAAACTATCGATCGTCGCCTTTGCCGCCGCGCTTGTCGCGGCGCCTTTGCCAGTGCTGGCGCAGGGCAAGAAGGACAGCGTCGTGATGGCGATGGCGCTGGAGCCGCCGGGGCTCGATCCCACCAATGCCGCCGCCGCCGCGATCGCGGAGGTCACGCTCTACAACATCTACGAGACGCTGACCAAGATCAACGAGGACGGCTCGGTCTCGCCGCTGCTGGCCGAGAGCTGGACCGCTTCGCCCGATCTGAAGACTTATACGTTCAAGCTGCGCAAGGGCGTCAAATTCCACAATGGCGAGCCGTTCGATTCTGCCGCGGTGAAGTTCTCGTTCGAGCGCAACGCCGCCCCGACCAGCACCAACAAGGACAAGAGCCTGTATCAGGCTTTCGAGAAGGTCGAGGCGCCCGACGCCGAAACCATCGTGATCACCATGAGGTATGGCGAGCCGAACCTGCCGTTCCTGCTCGGGCAGGCGGGCGGCTCGATCGTCGAGCCGAAGAGCGCCGCCACGAACATCACGCAGCCGGTCGGCACCGGGCCGTACCAGCTCGGCGCCTGGGCCAAGGGCTCGTCGATCACGCTGGCCAAATGGGCCGACTACCGCAACGCGTCCGCGATCAAGCTGTCGAAGGTGACGATCCGCTTCATCTCCGATCCGGCGGCGCAGACCGCGGCGCTGCTGTCGGGCGATGTCGATGCGTTCCCGCGCGTCTCCGCCCAGCGCACCATCGCCCAGTTCAAGGCCGATCCGCGCTTCACAGTCCTGGTCGGCGGCTCCCGGGCCAAGACCATCGTCGCGATCAACCATCGCAAGAAGCCGCTGAACGACGTCCGCGTCCGCCGCGCCATCCTCGCCGCGA
>JAEYTQ010000586.1 GCA_023433965.1 Pseudomonadota bacterium
CGGGCGGCGCGATTGCCCCGCCCTCGCCGATGCCCTTCACGCCGAACTGCGTGTAAGGCGATGGCGTCTCCATGTGATCGAGGCGTGCGGCCGGAACCTCGGTCGGCCCGGGCAGCAGGTAATCGGCGAGTGTCGTCGCCAGCGGTTGGCCGGAGGCGTCGAACGGCATCTCCTCGTAGAGGGCGGTGCCGATGTCTTGCGCCAGGCCGCCATAGATCTGGCCGTCGACGACGAGCGGATTGACCAGGACGCCGCCGTCCTCGACGATCACGTAATCGAGGATCTCGACCTCGCCGACATCGGGATCGACCGCGACGGCAGCCGCATGCGCGGCGTAGCTGAAGGTGCCGCTGTCGCGCACCGGCTTGTAGCCTTGCGTCACTTCGAGCCCGCCGGGATCGACGTCGGCCGGCAGATCCTGCGGGCGGCGGTACCAGGTGTGGGCGATCGCCTTCAGGCTGACGCTGCCGTTGACGCCGCGCACCTCGCCGTTCTGCAACACCACCACGGCCGGATCGTGCTGCAACAGGTTGGCGCCGATGCGCCTTGCACGCTCGCCGAGCTCGCGGCAGGCGGTCGCAACCGCACCGCCCGCCATCACCATCGAGCGCGAGCCCCAGGTGCCGGTCGAATAAGGCGTCATCGCGGTGTCGCCGAGGATGATGCGGATCTTCGCGACGTCGATACCCAGAATCTCATGCGCGACCTGGGCAAGCGTGGTCTCCATGCCCTGCCCGTGCGAATGCACGCCGACGCGCAGTTCGAGGCCTCCGTCCGGCGTCAGGCGCGCCGAGGCCTGTTCGTGGCCCGGCACCATCGGAATGCCCCAGCCAGAATAGACCGAGGTGCCGTGCGCGGCCTGTTCGCAATAGATGGAGACGCCAATGCCAAGACGGCGGCCATCGGCCTCGCCCTTGCGCTGGCGGCTGCGTATGGCATCGATATTGATTTGCGCCAGCGCGCGGCGCATCGCCTCCGGATAGTCGCCGCTGTCGAAATGCTTCCTGGTGATGTTGTCGAACGGCATCTGTTCGGGGCGCACCAGGTTGCGCAGCCGCACCTCACCGGGTTCGAGGCCAGCCTCGGCCGCGACGAGATCGAGCATCAGCTCCAGCGCAAAGCAGACGCCGGTGCGCGCGACGCCGCGGTAGGGCAGGATCGGACATTTGTTGGTGGCGACGGAGAACGTGCGGCAGCGATAGGCCGGCATCTTGTAAGGACCCGGCAGGATGCTGGCGACCTGCGCGGCCTCCAGGCAGGCGGAGAACGGATAGGACGAGTAGGCGCCGGAATCCACGGTCGCCTCGCAATCGATGCCGCGCAAGCTGCCGTCGCTGTCGGCATAAACCGTGATCTTGTAGTGATGCTCGCGGCAATTGGAGCTGGCGACAAGATGCTCGCGGCGGTCTTCGAGCCAGCGCACGGGATGGCCGCAGCGCATGGTCAGCCAGGACAGGCAGACCTCTTCAGGCAGCAGGATGCCCTTGTGGCCGAACCCGCCGCCGACATCCGGCGAGATGACGCGGATCTGCCCTTCATCCATGCCGAGGCATTCGGCAAGGCCGCTGCGCGTGATGTGCGGCATCTGTGCGGCCGAATGCAGTGTGAGCTGGTCGAGCCTCGGATCGAACGTCGCGACCACGCCGCGGCCTTCGAGCGGCGACATGCATTGCCGCGCCGTCGAGATCTCGCGCGTCACCCTGATCGGCGCATCGAGAGCAGCGGAGATGTCGACCTCGTAATTGGTTTCGAGGAAGACGTTGTCGCCCCAATGCTCGTGCACCAACGCCGAGCCGGGTTCACGCGCCTTCAGCATGTCCGTGACCGCGGGCAGTTCCTCCAGATCGAGCGTCACCGAGGCCGCGATATCCTCCGCCTCGGCCCGCGTCGGCGCGAGGCACATCGCGACGAGCTCGCCGACCTGGCGTACCTTGCCGGTGGCGAGCACCGGCTGCTCTGAGATCTTGAAGCCGGGAAGCCCTGAGACCGCGCGGATCGGCTTGATGCCGTCGAGATCGGCGGCCGTGAACACACGATCGCGGTAAGGCTCGGGCACGTGGATGGCGCGGATGCGCGCATGCGCCAGCGGGCTGCGCACGAAGGCGACGTCCTGAAGGCCAGCGAGCCTGACGTCGCCGACATACTGGCCGCGACCGCGCATCAGGCGATCGTCCTCCTTGCGGGGCAGCCGGGCGCCGACGCCCTGCCCGGACTTTCCGTGCGGAAATTCTCGCTCGTTGCGCAACTCGGTGTTCTCCTTCACCGCCCGGCCTTATGCCGCGACGGCCTGCGGCAGGATCGGCGCGACAGCGTCGAAGCGCGTGCCGGCGCGCAGGCAGAAGGCCGGCTGCAGCAGGCGCTCGGCGATCACCTCGCTGTTCTCGTTGTCCTTCAGGACGAAGCGGCCGCTCCGCTCCGTGAGCACGGAGACGTCGGCATCCATGCCGGGCTTGAGCGCACCAATCTCAGCGCTGCGGCCCAGCATTTTGGCGGGATTGGACGTGACCATCGGCACCACCTGCTCCAGCGTCAGGCCCAGCGCCATCATCGAGCTCATCGCCTGGACCAGGCTGAACTTGGCTTGGCCGGCAAACGGATGGTTCTCCTCGTCCTCATGCTGGTCCGGCGTTCCCGCCGGCGCGGGCACATGGGTGTTGTAGCCGTGAATGTCGGCGCCGAGCGTGGTCGGAACGATGCCGGCAGCGATCGCCTTCTTCGCCAGCCGGTAGGAGAAATGGCTGCCATGGCCGACGTCGACCTTCAGGCCGCGATCGAGCGCGGCCTGGATCACCGGGTGCACCTCGCCCTCGCGATTAACGAAGCCGCCGGGGTGACGCGTGAACGGATGGGCGAGAATGTCGCCCTCGCGCAACAGAGGAATGACGCGCGTGAGGATGGTGTCGGCATCCTCGCCGTTGGCGCCGCTCTCGGGCAGGCCCCAGAGCTGGCCGAAATGCACATAGACCGGCAGATCGGCACGCTTGCCGATCTCCGCCGCCATCTCGATCACGCGGATGCCCCAGCGCGCGAAGCCGCCGATCTCGGCATGCGCCTTGATGCCGCGCACGATGTCGAGATTGGCCGTCGCCGCCTTGACGGTCGCATCGATGTCGACGCCGTCGGGGCTGTAGAGCTGCGGATAATAATGCCCCTCCAATCCGCCGACGAGATAGGCGGACAGGAAGGCATAGACGCGCGAGGCCGAGGCTTCCGCGATGAAATGGCGAAAGCCGGGCAGCGTCATGCAGGACGGACCGCCCTGGTCGACCAGCGTCGTCACACCGGACTGCACGCCGACCATGTCGGGGTTCATGCCGAAGCGGCCGGAGACATATTGATAGACATGGGCGTGGGTGTCGATCAGCCCGGGCAGCACCAGCTTGCCGCTGACGTCGACGACCTCCCTGGCGCTGGTCGGCAGGATGTCGGAGGCGACTGCCGCGATCTTGCCGTTGCGGATGGCGACGTCTTTGAGGCCGTCGATGCCGGAGGCCGGACAGATCACGCGACCGCCTCGCAGCAGAAGGTCAAAGCTGGCAGTGACGGACATGGCGCTCTCCTCTTCTAGTTCGGGCGACGGCCTCGCCCGCATTACGAAGTATGCTTCGTATTTCGGTATTACGAAGCATGCTTCGCATTTTGACAAAAGCAAGCATCGTGCCATGATCCCGACGTGGCAGGCGCACTCGAATCGAGCTAAGCGCGGCAAGGTTTCGGCGTGGGAGAGTGTGCATTGCGGCAGGCGAAGACACGTCGCGGCGGGACGAGGCACCGCCCTTGGCCGTTGTCGGAACGGCCCGGCTATCTGATCCGCCGGCTGCACCAGATTCACGTCGCGCTGTTTCAGGACGCCTGCGGCGCATTCGAGGTCACGCCGCTGCAATACAGCCTGTTGTCGGCGCTTGCGGTGCGCGAAACCGCCGATCAGACCACTTTGGCGGCCGATATCGCGCTCGATCGTACCACGACGACGGGGGCGCTGAAGCGCCTCGCGGCGCGGAATCTGGTCGAGCGTGCGGTGAACAAGGACGATCGGCGGGCGCGGCTTTGCCGCCTCACCCCTGCCGGGGCCGCGCTGCTGGTTCAGATCGAGGGCGCGGCACGGCGCGCGCATCGTGCGACGCTGGGCGATTTGAGCCCGCGCGAACAGGTCGCCTTCATCGAGATGATGCAGCGCATCGTCGCCGGCCACCCCAGTCGCAACGACACCGCGGCCGTGTTCGACTAGGCGCGCTGCCGCGCTTTTGGGTTCGGATGCTCAAATTATCATCGTACCGCTGCCTGCCAGTGCAACAATACCGGGCGCCGCCTGCGTTCAGTCCTTCTGGCCGAGCCTTACGACCATGTCGCCGGGCCCGAGCACTTCGGAGGCATCAGGACGCAGGCGCCACAGGCTTTCACCGTTCACAAGCGCCGGCATGGGGAACGCGTGGCCGGCAAAGTTGACGACGATCTGGAGCACCTCGCCACTCTCGGTCTGCCAGCGCACGTCGATGCCGCCCTTCCGCGGATCCGCGCCGAGCAATTGCCGCTGCGCTGACACGAAGCCACGTTTGATCAGCGGCACGATCTTCTCGCGCCGGATCGTCAACAGCTGTGTCGTCAGCGCTCGAAACCTCGCGCCGGCAGGAGATTGGTCGATGCTCGTCCAGTCCAGCCTGGATGCCAGAAAGGTCCTCTCGTCGCAGGGGTCCGGGATCCTGGCGCGAGTTTCGGGAGTCGCGAAGGCCTTGAAGTGCGAAAACTCCTTGCGCCGGCCTTCCCGCGTCAACTCGGCAGCTTCGCCCGTCCAGTCCGCGAAGAACAGGAAGGGCGTGTCGGCTGCCGCTTCCTCACCCATGAACAGCATCGGGACATGCGGGCTCAGCAGCACCAGGGCGAGTGCCAGCTCCAGCTTTTCAGGACCAACCAAACGGGACAGCCGCTCCCCGAAGGCGCGGTTGCCGACCTGATCGTGGTTCTGGGCGAAGAAGATGGTCGCTTCCGGCGGTAGATGACCGCTCGGCTCGCCGCGCGGCTCCTGGTGCAGCGGAAACACCTCGCCCTGATAGGCAAAGCCTTCGGTCAGGGATCGCGCCAGATGTTGGAGCGGCTTATCCGCGAACGCCCGGTAATAGCCCTCGTCCTCGCCCGTGAGCAGGACGTGGAGCGCGTTGTGGAAATCGTCGCCCCATTGTGCGTCGTAGTACCTCGCTCGTCCCTGTGAACGTTCAAGCAGGTGCGCCTGATTGGCCTCGTTCTCCAGCATCAGATGGACGCGCCGGCCGCCGAGCTGGCTGCGCAAGGTCTCGGCCAGCTCGACCAGGAAATGGCGCTCCGAATCGTCCTTGAGCGCGTGGACCGCATCGAACCGCAGCCCGTCGAAGCCATAGTCGCGCAGCCACATCAGGGCATTCTCGATCAGGAATTCGCGCACGAACGCGCCGTCGGGCCCTTCGAGGTTGACGGCAGGCCCCCAGCCGGTGCTGTGGCGCTGCGTGAAGAAGTTCTCGGCATAGAGATGCAGATAGTTCAGCTGCGGGCCGAAATGATTATAGACGACGTCGAGATAGACCATGATGTCGAGGGCATGCGCGGCCCGCAGCAGCCGCTTCAGATCCTCCGGCCGGCCGTAGCGGGCGTTCGGCGCGTTCAGGAGCACGCCGTCATAGCCCCAATTGTGCCGGCCGGGGACGTCGTTGAGCGGCATCAGCTCGATGGCGGTGATGCCGAGATCGCGAAGATAAGGCAGCTTCTGCTCGACGCCGGCATAGGTCCCCTCCTCGCTGAACGTGCCGACATGCAGCTCGTAGATGACGGCTTCCGCCCAGGGACGGCCCGGATAGAGAACCGGGTCCCTCAGTGCCGACGTATCGATCACCTCGCTCGGTCCGCCGACGTCGTCCGGCTGGAAGCACGAGGCGGGATCGGGGACGACGAGATCCTCGTTGATCCTGAACTGATAGCGCGTGCCGGCGCGCGCCGTCGGGCTCAGCAGCTGACACCAG
>JAEYTQ010000690.1 GCA_023433965.1 Pseudomonadota bacterium
CATGAAGAGCATGAAGATCAGGCCAAGCTCGGAGATGACGCCGATCGATTCCTGCGAATGGACCCAGCCGGCCCCGAATGGACCTATGCAAAAGCCGGCGATAAGGTAGGCCAGGATTAGCGGTTGCCGAGAAAAATGGGCGAGAAGCCCCAGCATCCAGGCAAACAAGATAGAGAGTGTGATATCGCGAATGAGCTCATGCATGCCAATTTGGTCCGTTTTGCCGCACCCTAGAGGCGGGTTGCGGTGCGGCAAGCGAGCAATTCGTCACATGCGCAATGGGCTCTTCGCAGCCATGCTGCTCGGTCCCCTCGCCTTTGCCGTGCCCGCCGCCGCGCAATCCAAGGTCAATATCGAACAAAACTTTGCCGATTCGCTCACCACGCTACCGAAGGAGCAACTCGCCGTCTCCGGCGGGTTCTACGTGCCCGCCTATTCGAGCGTCGCGATGAGCCAGGGCAAGCTGCGTGTCGACTTCTCGGTGACGCTGAGCGTGCACAACGCCTCCGAGACCCAGCCGCTGGTCGTCAAACGCATCGCCTATTTCGACACCGCAGGCAAGGAGGTCGAGAACTATCTGAAGGCGCCGGTGGCTTTGAGGCCGCTCGCGACCGTCTCGATCTTCGTTCCGACAGATGATTTGCGCGGCGGCACCGGGGCCAATTTCCTCGTCGACTGGGCCGCCACCGGCGAGATCGCCGAGCCGGTGGTCGAGGCGCTGATGGTTGGCGGCATCGCCAACGCGCATTACGCTTTCATCAGCCAGGGCCGTCCGACCCGGACGGCCACAAAGAAGTGAGGCCGTCCGACCCGGACGGCCGGCAACAAGTAACGCGACCGGTGCAAGGCCGCCGCTCAACAAGAACAAAACGAGGAACGCTCCCATGACGTCCAGCTTCGATTTCGCGCCCCTGTTTCCGGCAGGGCTGCCGGCTCCCTCTGCGCGCTGGACGGGGCTGGCCAGATACAGCTTCGTCGGCGGTAACAACGATTCGGAGCAGGTACCGCTGGACGATCTGATCGAAGCGGCCAACACGGCGCTGCGGCGCGAGGGCCGCTCGCTCGCCACTTACGGTCTGGCGCATGGTCCGCAGGGCTACCTCCCGTTGCGCGAATTCCTGGTGACGAAACTCGAGCGCGATGCTGGGATCACCTGCACGGTCGACGATCTCCTGATCGTCTCCGGCTCGCTCCAGGCCCTCGACCTCGTCAACGCCACCCTGCTGGCGCGGGGCGACACCGTGATCTTCGAGCAGGACAGCTATCAGGGCTCTTTGAACCGCCTGGCCCGGCTCGGGGTCAATGTCGTCGGCGTTCCCCTCGACGAGGACGGCATGCGCATGGACGTGCTGGCGACGACGCTGGCCGACCTGAAGAGCCGCGGCATCCGGCCGAAATACATCTACACCATTCCGACGGTGCAGAACCCCACTGGCAGCATCATGCCCGAGAGCCGCCGCGCCGAGTTGGTCCAGCTCGCGACCGAATACGGTGTGCCGATCTTCGAGGACGATTGCTATGCCGACCTCGTCTGGTCGGGGCAGCGGCCGCCGGCGATCTACGCGATGAGCCCGAAGGGCGGCGTGATCCATATCGGCTCGTTCTCCAAGTCGATCGCGCCGGCGCTGCGCGTCGGCTTCGTCGTGGCGCCCTGGGAGGTGATGTCGCGGATGCTGGCGCTGAAGACCGATGCAGGCTCCGGTGCGCTGGAGCAGATGGTGCTCGCCGCCTACTGCAAGCCGCATTTCGCAAGCCATGTGCCGGCCTTGACCAAGGCGCTGCGCACTAAGCTCGACACGCTGATGGAGGCGCTGAACGAGCAATTCGGGACGGCCGCCGAATTCGAGGAGCCGAAGGGCGGCATTTTCCTCTGGGTGAAGCTGCCCGACCAGGTCGATACGCTGAAGCTCTATCAGGCCGCGCTCGCCGCCGGCGTCTCGATCAATCCGGGGCCGGAATGGTCGACCAACAAGGCCCATTCCAGTTCGCGGCTGCGGCTGTGTTTTGCCAGCCCGACGCATCAGCAGATCCGCGAGGGTGTGGCCGTGCTCGCCGAGGTCTGCCGCAGGGAGTTCGGCGTGCCGGCCCGGAGCGCCAATGTGGAGAAGCGTGCCTGAGGCCGATGCGCCTCACGCCTCGACGTGAAACTCCACGTTGACCTGGCCGGAGCCGGACGAGGGAAAATAATCGCAAAGCTGCTCGGCGGCGCCGCGGTAGTCGTACCAGCCGAGCGCGGCGAACAGCATGATGGTGTCAGCCATGCCGCCTTCGCCATTGCACTTGGTGGCGTAGTCCGGAAGCATGTCGAGGAATTCGCGGTAGCGACGGCTCTGCCACAGCTCGAGCACGCGCAGGTCGACCTGACGGTTAAACTCACTGGCGACTGACGTCCACGCCTCGGGGCCCAGCTTCTTGTTCGGCCAGAGCCGATGCGAGAGCGAGCCGCTGGCGAGCACGGCGACCCGTTGATCCGATTCCTCGATCGCGCGGCGGGTCGCTCCACCCAGGATCCGGCTCTCCTCGAACGAGGTGAATAGCGGCGAGGCGACCGAAACGACTTTGGCGAAACCGTCCGGGTTCATATAGTGCATCGGCACGATCGTGCCGTATTCGAGCCCAAGGCTCGCCACCTGGTGGGCGATGACGTTCAGTCCGGCATCCTGGGCCTTGCCGGCAATGGCTTCGGCGAGGCTGGTATCGCCCGGCAGGTCGTAGCGCAGATCCTGGATCATGTGCGGCGCCTCGTGGCTCGTGAATGAGCCCCGATGCTGCGCATTGGCATTGATGTGGTAGCCGAAATTGGAGAGCCAGTGGGTGTCGAACACCACGAAGCAGGTGACGCCGCGCTGCTTGGCGCGCCGCCCGAGCTCGCGCAAGGCGCTGACCGCCGGCTCACGGGCGGCCCGCAACGGACTGCCCGATAGCTCCGACAGCATCAAGGACGGAACGTGGGTGACCTTGGCGGCGAGCACGAGCTGCCCCATGGCGGTCACCTCGACGCGTCAGGCCGCCTGGGGCTGGCTGCCGTGGATCGCGGATGCCAGCCGCAGCAGAAGGACGATCGAGACGTTGCCCTTCCCGGCCTCGATCTGGGCGATATAGCGCTCGGAGATCCCGGAGCGGCGGGCGAGCTCGCGGCGTGACAGGTCGCAACGCATGCGCGAGGAGCGCAGGCGATCGCCCAGCTCGGTCAGAAACGCGGCCTCGGAGTAAGGCGGTACGGCACAGCTCCCCGGCAGCACTTCGCCCGCGAAATCCACGACTTGATTCAGCATTGCTCTACCCACGTTCGCCTTCGGGAGCCGCCATCCTACTCTTCGAACACCCCGCATCATTGACGCGGATCAAATTCGCGAGCGATCGGCAGCCGGTCGTGGAACGGTCGCGCGCGTGATGCTACAGTTTGGAATTCTTCGAGGCGGGGTTTTTCAGGACATGATGCGTGGTTCGAGCCGCTGGATCGCGGGTGCGGTACTGTGGGTTGCGCTCACCTCGATGGCTGGTGCCGAGACGCTGGCCGCGACCGTGGAGCAATGGGGCCTGCTCGGCTCATGGGCGGTCGATTGCACGGCCCGGCCGGATCGCGACAAGGGCGCTCTCCTGACCTATGAAATCCGGCAGGACGGCCGGGTGATGTACCGTCGCGATTTCGGCGAGGCCAGGGACGAGAACGAGGTCGTATCCGCCACGATCGACGCCGAGGGCCTGCTCAACGTGATGGTGTACTTCCCCTCGCTGCGCCAGGCCCGCGAATTCGGACTGCTGCTGCAGAAGGACGGCAGCCTGCGCGCGATCTACAATCGCAGCGAGCGCGGCGAGTACACGATCAGGAACGGCAAATACGTTGCCACGGGCAAACCAACGCCCGCGCAGCAGCGCTGCGATTAGCGCGGCTCGTCTGAACATCCGTTCAGAATTCTCCTCCCGCTCCCCCGGAACGTTCGCGCATATCTGCGCTTTAGATGTGCATTCGTTTGGAGGAGACATCATGAAGAAGCTTGGTTTTATGGTTGCGACCCTGGGCGCGCTCGTGATCGCGACGCCGACACTGGCCAGCGCAGAGACGGTGGTGATCAAGCGCAGCGGCGGCTATCATCACCACCATCACGGCCCGCACGCCGCCCGCGCCGAATTCCGCGGACATCGTCATGGCTGGCATCGCCACCATCGCGGTGACCGTGTCGT
>JAEYTQ010000738.1 GCA_023433965.1 Pseudomonadota bacterium
GCGGCGACATCCGCGCCTCGTTCGACCGCATGCCGGTCAAGCTCAACATCTTCCGCATGATGGCCCATGCCGAGGCCAACATGATCCCGGCGATGCGGCTCGGCAATTCGATCCTGCACAAGCAGAAACTCAGTCCGGTCCATCGCGAGCTCCTGATCCTCCAGGCCGCGCAGCTCGAGGGCGGCGCCTATGAATGGCGCCAGCACGTGCCGATCGCGCTGGGCGTCGGCTGCACGCAAGGACAGATCGATGCCGTCGCGCGCGCAGATTACGACGCGGACGCATTGAGCGAAGCCGAACGTGCGCTGCTGAAGTTCGGGCGCGAGGTGGTCGAGAACGTCCGCGTGGCGGAGGCGACCTTTGCCGCGGCTCGCACGCATTTCAGCGACCAGGAAATCGTCGAATCCATCGTCGCGCTCGGCTTCTACATGATGATGGCGCGCCTGACCGAAGCCACCGAGACCGACCTCGATCCGGCCGCGGGCATGAAGGTCTATGACGGCGGCAAGAAATAGGACGGCCGAGATGGCGGAAATCGAGAGTAAGCCGGACCGTTACGTCCGGCCGCCGAGCGCGGAGTCGCTGGGCGAGGCGCCGGGCAGGGGGCGCATGAAGGGCCGCCGTATCCTCATCGTCGGCGGCGGCCAGCGCGTCTTCGACGCCGCCACCGACCCGATCGGCAACGGCCGCGCCATGAGCATTCTGTGCGCGCGCGAGGGTGCGAAGGTTGCCGTGGCCGATCTCAATCGCGGCTCTGCCGAGGAGACCGCGAAGCGCATCACCGATGAAGGCGGGAAGGCTTTCGCGATTGCTGCCGACGTCACGCGTGAGGCCGATGTCATCAGCATGATCGAGGAAGCCCATCACGCATTGGGCGGGCTCGATGGCATGGTGCTGAACATTGGCACCTTCGGCAAGACCGGGCTCGACGCGGTCAGTCCCGAGGAATGGAATAGGATCTACGACGTCAACGTCCGCGGCCCCATGCTGTGCTGCCGCGCCGCGCTGCCGAAGTTCGAGGATGGCGGCGCCATCGTCTTCATCTCTTCGATTGCCGCGCTGAAGGCGGGATCGCAGATGGCGGTTTACGATTCGTCCAAGGCCGCGCTCGGCGGGTTGATGCGCAACATCGCCCATCTCGGATCGCGCCGCGGCATCCGCGCCAATCTGGTCTATCCCGGGCTCGTCGATACCCCGAACGGTCGCGAAGCCGGTGCCGGCCGCCCCAATCGCGGCAAGGGCCACGTTCCGTTCGGCCGCCAGGCCACCGCCTGGGAGATCGCCTATGCCGTGCTGTTCTTCCTGTCGGACGAAAGCGTCTACGTCACGGCACAGACCCTCGCGGTGGATAGCGGCTTGAGCGGAATGTGATGGACGCTATCGCGCCGTCGATCGCGCACGACAAATGAGATGATCCAGCGAGATGTTGCCGGGCCCGTAGGCCATGATGCCGAGCGCCATCGCCGCCCAGGTGAGGTGGATCGGCCAGCCGTCGGGCACCGTGAGCTCGACGATGACGGTCATGAGCAAAAGCCCGAGCGCGGCAAACCTGGTGCCCAGTCCCAGCACCAGCAGGATCGGAAACATGATCTCGCCGCAGCCCGACAGGAACGCCATCATCGTCGGCGCCGGAAAGTGATATGGCCCGCCCGGCAGATGCAGCATGAATTCGTCGCTGAACAGCGTCACGGCGGTGTCGTTGAGCCTGAGAAAGCCGTCCCATTTCAGCAGCCCTGAGCGCCAGAACGGCACGGCCAGCGCGAGGCGAAGCACGAGCTGGACCAGCGCCGGCATCGCAAGTGTCTGGATCAGGCGGCTGGCCTTGTCGATGAGCACGCCTGGAGAAGGCAAGCCGCCGTCGGTCGTCATGCGTTGGTCGGTGATCACGATGGGTCTCCGTAAGCGAGCGACGTGAAGGCGCCGGCCTCGATCAGCCCGGCGATGTTCGCGGCGATGTCGAATTCGCTCGAAGCCTGCAGCGCCGCCGCCGCGGCTTCGCCCAGCGACCGCCCTGACATCAGATGCTCCGCAAACACCGCGCCGCCGGGCGGCAGGCGACGCACGGTGACGTCGAATTCGGGGCGCGTGATCAGGGCATCTTCCGGCCTGGAGGCATCGATGCGCATGGCCTCTGCATTGTCGCGGTTGGCTGCAAAGATCGTCACCGCCGCGTAGTCCGAGCGCAGGCAGCGTACGGCCGGATGCGGAATGAACACCAGATCGGCCAGACGATCGGGCGGCACCGCCGACAGCCGCGCCGGCGACAGTGGCGCTGCGTCGGCGGCGTGATAGGCGTCGAGCCAGGCCCGCTCGACGCGGGCGACATCGGCAAGCCACGGCATGGCCTCGGCATGTTCATATTGCGCGATGAATGCCGGAAAGTCGCGGCCATACTCGAACAGCAGCGGCGATGCCGGCGGATGGCTGCGCACGTGGAAGCGCGCCATGACGCGAAAGAACTCGGTGCCGGTGATGCGCTGCACCGCCGGATAGATCGCGGCGAGCGCATCGATCAGGCTGACCGTGACGTTGTTGCGGTAGATGTCGTAGCGCCGGTCGGCGGCCTTGCCGTTCGGACCGGTCACCAGCGAGGGTGTCCCGCGCGCCGGATCGAGCAGCGCCGGCGCGAACGCCGCGGCAAAGGACAGGCCGGCCTCAGGCGGCATGACGGTCTCCCGCCGCTGTCGTGGATTGATGGCTGTCGAGGACCGCCTGGGCCGCAGAAGCTTCCGCCTGCAGGATCGGCCAGTCCGGATTGTTGCTGTCCCATTCGATCAGCGTCGGCACGGCACCCCGGCGCCGGATGACGATCTCGTAGAGCTTCCAGACTGCATCCGCAACCGGGCCGTCATGGCTGTCGATTAGCAGCAGATCGCCTTCGTCGTCGGCCTGCTCGGCATGGCCGGCGAGGTGAATTTCCTCGACCTGCGCCAGCGGGAAATCCTGGAGATAGTCGAGCGCCGCGGTGCCGTGATTGGTTGCCGAGACGAACACGTTGTTGATGTCGAGCAGCAAGCCGCAGCCGGTGCGCTCCGCGATGGCGCGGATGAACTCGGTTTCTCGCATCGAGGATTCGCGGAAGGCGACATAGGTCGACGGGTTCTCCAGCAGCAGGGGGCGGCGGATCGCCTCCTGCACCTGGTCGATGTGATCGCAGACGCAAGCCAAGGTCGCTTTGGTATAGGGCAGGGGAAGAAGATCGTTGAAGAAGCTGGTCTCATGCGTCGACCAGGCAAGATGCTCGGAGACCAGCGCCGGCTGATAACGCGCGACGAGGCTGCGGAAGCGCGTCAGATGCGCCTTGTCGAGCGGCCGCGGCCCGCCGATCGACATGCAGACGCCATGCAGGGACAGCGGATGGTCGCGGCGGATCGCCTCCAGCGCGCGATGCGGCGGGCCGCCGGCGCCCATGTAGTTCTCGGCGTGGACCTCGAAGAAGCCACGCCGAGGTCCGCCGTCGAGGATCGCCGGGAGGTGCTCGGGCTTGAAGCTCGTCCCGGCGACACCGCCGATTGGCGCCCCGAAACGGAGCGGCACGGCCGCAGGTCCGGTCAATCTGGTCACCGTGCTCATCGTGCTGTTCCGTCGGTGCGTCCTGGAGACGTCGCGCCGGTTACACCGGCTTCAGCGAACCCTTCTTGCCGTTCGGCAGCTGGATGTTGGTGCAGGTGCCGCCCTGCACGAATTTCCAGGCGTTGCCCTGGAAGTCCACGGTCGAGGTGCCCTGGCAGGTCGTGCCCGGACCCGCCGCGCAATCGTTCTGGCCCTTCAATGCGACGCCGAAGCACTTTTCCTTCTTGGCGGCGACAGCCGCATCGCCCTCGGCCTTGGTCATGGGGCTGGCGGCGGCAAGGGTCGCGAGCGCGGTCGACACCGCACCGGCGAGGACGAGGGAGGTGACGGTATTCTTGGCAGACATCGAGTTCTCCTGTTTCGAGATGGCGCCGCCCGGCAGGCGATGCGCGCATGGTCTCCTTCGCTCCGTGCACGCCCGCGTTACCGACGAGAACGCTCACGAGTCCGTGAAGACCGGTTGGATCGGCAAAAGCGGTGCGCGTGTCAGGGATTTTCAGGCAGGCGCCGGCTCAAAGCCAATGCCTAGGCTCTATCGAGACGTTAGCCGCCGGGCATTGCGCCGTGCGCGCGCTCCGGGCAGAGGTAACGAACGCGCCCCCGGTGGCGTAGACCCTGCCAGTGGTCCGCGTAGGACACGCAGGCGAAGGCGGCGATGATGGTTGATCTCGAACGACGGCTCCAGGCGATTGCAAGGATGACGTTCAGCATCCGCCTAGCGGTGTCCGCGCTGGTGCTGGCGGCGATCCTGCTGACGGCCGCTCTCTCCAGCCTGTTGTGGTGGCGCACGGCAGAGGCCACCAGCCGGCAGCTTGCCTCCACCATCAACGAGCAGATCGTAGCCGCGGTGCGCAAGGAAGTCGCGGCCATCGTCGACGAGGCGCGCGCGGCGCACACCGCGATCCGCACTCTGTTCCTGCAGAACGTGCTCGACACCCGGGAGGCCGACAAGCGCGAGTTCGTGTTTCTGTCCCAATTGCAGTCGCAGGCGACGATTTCCTGGGTCGCCTTCGGCTGGCCCGACGGCTCTTTCTTCGCCGCGCACAAGCTCGGCGATCGCCGCCTCGAGATGATGGAAATCTCGCTGACCGATCATCAGGGCGAGCGCCGGGTCGATGAATATGATGTCGTGCCCGGCGACATCGAATTCGCCAATCGCCGCTTCGAGCCGACCTCCTTCCGGGTTGCCGATCAGGCCTGGTTCAAGGCCGGCCTCGCGGCGGACGAGCCGCAATGGTTCAGGGTCATGGACCATGCGACCGGCGAGCGGCCGTCGATCGCTTTTGCGGGACCGATCGACGTCTATCAGGAACGGCAAGGCGTGCTCGCCGTCATCATCGAATATACGCGGCTGGCGCGCTTCCTCTCGCAGCTCGAGGTCGGACGCACCGGGACCGCCTTCATCATCGGGGATAGCGGTGAACTCATCGCAGCGCCGGACAAGGCGGCCGACGAGCTCCATCCGGCGCGCGGCGATACCACGCTGCTGCCGCTGGCGCGCGCAGCGCCCGACAAGGCGGGCGAAACCGGCCGCAAGGAAGCCTGGCGCAGCCGGCTGATGTCGGGCGGGGCTGCCTACGAGGTTGCGCTGGCGCCGCTGCCGTTTCCCGGCGGGTCGCTCGCGACCGTGATCCCGGAAGCCGAGTTTCTCGGGCCGGTCGAGACGACGCTGCGGCGCCTGATCCTCGGCCTTGCCATCGGTGCCGTGCTTGCGGCGCTTGCCTCGGCCATGCTGGCCCGGTCCGTCATCGCCGCCCCGCTGTCGCGCGTCGTCGGCGAGCTTCGTCACGTCGAGGCCTTCGCGCTGGAGCAGGTGCGACGCCACCCGTCACGGCTCAAGGAGATCGCGAGCCTGTCCGGTGCGATCGCCGAGATGGCGGCCGGGCTGTCCGCGTTCCGCAAGTTCATCCCGGCCGATCTCGTTCGCGGGCTGCTGCGCCAGGGCGTCGAAGCGCGGCCCGGCGGCAGCATGCAGGAGCTCAGCGTGATGTTCATCGACATTGCCGGCTTCACCGGCCTGTCCGAGCGGCTCGGCGATCGCGTGGTGCCGCTGCTGTCGCGCTATCTCGACATCACCTCGGAGATCATCGTCGCCAATGGCGGCACCATCGACAAGATCATCGGCGAAGCCGTGATGGCATTCAGGGGCGCGCCGCAGCCGCAGGCCGATCACGCCGCGCGCTGCTGCCGTGCCGCGCTGGCCTGCCGCAGGGCGGTGGAAGCATCGGGCCTCGTCGACGATCTCGGCCAGCCGCTCCAGATCCGGATCGGCATCAATTCGGGCCGCATGCTGGTCGGCAATATCGGCTCGGAGCTGCGGCTGAACTACACCGTGATCGGCGACGCCGTGAACGTCGCCAGCCGGCTCGAAGGCGCCAACAAATCCTACGGCACGCAGATCCTGATCGGCGCGGCCACAGAACGTCTGGCGCGCGATGCCATCGTTACGCGCGAGCTCGACAGCATCGCCGTCTACGGGCGCGAGGAGGGGATCTCCGTCCACGAGCTGGTCGGGATGGTGAACGAGAAAGCAGGGGACCTCGGCTGGATCGCGGCCTACGAACGCGGCCTCGCCTCCTATCGCGCGCGCCGCTTTGACGAGGCGCTCGCCGATTTCGAGGCGGTCTTGAAGCAGCGCGGCCATGATCGTCCGGCCACCCTGATGCGCGACCGCTGCCGGCAGCTCTCGTCGACTGCGCCAGACGCCGCCTGGCAGCCTGTGGCGGCACTGGCATCGAAATAGCCGCGCGGAGTCCGTGACGTTAGCTCGCGTACGCGCCTTCCGCGGTCTGCGCCCTTGAGCTCGCGGGGGGCTTATAATAAGGATCCCCTGGGTCTGCAGTTCACCCAGGCGTCACCGTCCAGCGAGGGTTCTGCGTCATCTCGAGGCCGCCGCACTCGGACGATGGGAAGCGCGACATGACTGCAAATCTGGATAGCCTGCCGCTCAGCGGGCCTGCTCCGATGTCGGTGCAGACCTCACGCGGGACGGTCCAATGCGCGGTCGCAGGCGAGGGGCCCACGATCCTCGCCATCCATGGCGGCATGGGCGGCTACGACCATTCCTGGCTGCTGGCGCGCGCTCTCGCTACGACGCTCAGTGACAAGCGGGTGGTGGCCGTCTCCCGCCCGGGCTATCTCGGCTCACCCCTCGCGCTTGGCGCCTCGCCCGGCGAACAGGCTGATGTCCATGCAGCGCTGCTCGACGCGCTCGGGATCTCGTCCGCGGCAGTCGTCGCGGTCTCGGCCGGCGGCCCCTCGGCGCTGCAATTCGCCGCGCGGCACGCCTTGCGCTGCCGCTCGCTGGTGCTGATCTCGGCCTGCACGGGACAACTGCAAACGCCGCCGGAGATCGCCGCGCGGCTGCGCATGATGCGCCGCCTTGCGCGCCTTCCTGGATTGCCCGGTCTCCTGAAGTGGCGAGCTGAGCAGAACCCGCAGGCTGGTGCGCGCCGTGCGATTCCCGATGACGCCATGCGCGAACGCACCTTGCGTCATCCGGAGGCAGGCCTGCTGCTCCGCGCCGTGCAGTCGAGCGTCTTCGCGCAGCTGCACGCCCGGATTCCCGGAACCATCAACGACATCGCCCAGTTCGCCGCGCCGGAGCAGTCGCCTGCAGGACCGATCTCGGCGCCGACGCTCGTCGTGCACGGCCGCGCCGACAACGTCGTGCCGTTTTCGCATGCCGAGAATGCCCGCCGGGCGATCCGGGAGGCGGAGCTGCTGGCGCTCCCCGACGGCGGCCACGTCTCGCTGTTCACGCATCTGGACATGGTGCGCGAGGCGGCCGAGCCGTTTTTGAACGCGCGCGAACGCGCTTCCTTGCCCTCTCATCGCATCGAGGATCGTCATGAAAGCCACGCTGCTCGCACCTGAGAACTACACCCGCTCGCCCTGGAAGAACGGCGGCGGCGTCTTCACCGACATCGCGGACGCCCATCGGCCCGATACGCAGCAGAAGGATTGGGACAGCCTGCTCTGGCGTTTTGCCTCGACGCCGATCGTGGCGCCCGGCCCGTTCTCCTACATGCCCGGGATCGACCGCTTGCAGATGGTCGTCGCCGGCCGCGGGCTGGTGCTGAAGTCGCCAACGCAGGAATTCGACGAACGTGAACCTTTTACGACGGTGCGCTTCACGGGCGAGCTCGAGATCGTGACCGAGCTCGAGGCTGGCCCCGTCGAAGTCGTCAACCTCATGGCGCGGCGCGGCGCGGCGGAGATCGAGCTCCTCGCGCTCAGCGAGCCCGGCGAGCGGCCGCTCGCCGCGGGCACGCATCTCGTCTACGCCGGGGCCGGCGACTGCGCCGTCCATGTTGGCGGCGAGGCTTTTGCAATTCCCAAGCAAGGCACCCTGAAGGTGGAACTGACCGGGACATCGCAGCTCGGGCTCGTCTCGGGCCTGGCCGTGCTGGGATCGATCCGGATCGTCGGCTAGAGGTCAGTCCGAATTCATCGCGATTTCAGAACCGCACGGCGCTGCGCACAAACCGGGCAATTGGGCAGGTTGACGCGGCGAGGCCGAGCACGATAACTGCCGCGGATGCAGACCGCCGCTCGAGGGCAGGACATGAACGCGCTTCCCAATAACGCCGCTACGCCTGCCGACGGCGTCATCGACTGGCTCACCAACGGCACGCGCGACGAGCGTTTCATCGACGACATCTTCGCCCAGATGTGCATCCGCCTCCAGCAAGCCGGCATTCCGCTGAAGCGTGCCACGCTCCACGTCTTGATCAACCACCCGCAATGGCTCGGAGCCCGCATGATGTGGTCCGACGGCAGGCGCGATGCCGAGATCGCGCTGGTCGACTATGAGGTTCGTGAGCGCGCGGAGTATATCGGCAGCGCCGCCCACGAGATCCAGGACGGTGCCGCGGAAGTGCGGGAGAGGCTCGAGCAGGATCGCTCGCTCGGCCGCAAGCACGCCCTCTACGACGAGATGCGGGCCAAGGGCTTGACCGACTATGTCGCCTGGCCGCTCTACCACACGCTCGGCAAGCGGCACCTCGTCACGTTCGCGACCGACCGGCCCGGCGGTTTCGACGATGCGCACATCGCGGGTCTGAAGAAGCTGTTGCCGGTGCTGGCGCTGGTCAGCGAGATCCGCATCAAGAACCGCCTGGCCCGCACGCTGCTGGAGACCTATGTCGGCTCCCATGCCGGCGAGCTGATCCTCGCCGGCGCCACCAGGCGCGGCACCGGTACGACGGTGCGCGCGGCGATCATGATCTGCGACCTCCGGGATTTCACCAAGATCTCCGACAACTGGCCGCGCGACGACGTCATCGATCTGCTCAACTATTATTTCGACGCGATGTCGGAGCCGATCGCGCGACACGGCGGCGAGATCCTGAAGTTCATCGGCGACGGCCTGCTCGCCATCTTCCCGCTGAGCCAGCCCGACGCCTGCGCCAGCCTGCTGCATGCCGTGACCGAGGCCAGGCAGGCCATGGCCGCGCTGAACGAGCGCAACAGCGGCACCGGCCGCGCGCCGCTGAACTACGGGATCGGCGTCCATGTCGGCGACGTCATGTACGGCAATATCGGCTCGTCGAGCCGCCTCGATTTCACCGTGATCGGCCCCGCCGTCAACATGGCCTCCCGCCTCGAGGCGCTGACCAAGACCATCGGCAAGAAGGTGCTGCTGTCGCGCGCCTTCGCCGAGTTGGTGGCGAAGGATTTCGCGCTGGAGCATGTCGGCCGTCACGAGGTGCGCGGCTTCAGCAATCCGATCGAGCTGTTTGCCTTTCCGGACTGAGGACAGCGCCGGCGCATAGACTTCGCCCTCATCCTGAGGGCCAACAGCAGGCGTGCGTCTCGAAGGATGCGCCGCGGGCGACTGTCCACCACGCCGTCCTTCATCGCGACCGTCACGCGCTATTTGCGCTGGGTGCCGGGGGCGTTCGGCTCGGCCTGCCGACCGCCTTGCCTGGAAGGATCGTTGTCCCCCGGCCGCATCGTCGACGATTTTGCCGGCGCGCTGGAGCCGCCGCTATTGTTGTCCGAGGACGTGTTGAGGCCCGATGCTCCCGCGCCGGTCGTTCCACCGGTCCCGGTCGAACTGATGCTCGAACCGGTGTTGGACGCTCCGGTACCGCCCTGCGCAAATGCGGTAAGAGGCGAGGCAAGAGCC
>JAEYTQ010000749.1 GCA_023433965.1 Pseudomonadota bacterium
CTATAGCGAGGGTCAGCCCGCCGCGGTCGGGGGCGAGGGCGGCAGCCTGATTGGCCTCCGCGGAGAGAGGGCCGGACTGCGTGTTTGTCTTCGGGGCGGACGCCATTGTCATGGCGCCGTTTTACGCAAGAGGCCGGCGCCGTTCAACCCGGGGGCGCAATCTAGTAGTCGCTGCGATCCGGCAGCTGCCCGTCATGCGCGAGGTCGCCGAAGCGCGTGACCGAGGCGTCGAAGTGCAGCTCGACCGTGCCGGTCGGACCGTGGCGCTGCTTGCCGATGATGACTTCGGCGCGGCCGACCGTGCGCTCCATGTCGGCCTGCCATTTGGCATGCTCCTCGGTGCCGGGACGCGGCTCCTTCATGGCGAGGTAATATTCCTCGCGGAACACGAACAGCACGACGTCGGCGTCCTGCTCGATCGATCCGGATTCACGCAGATCCGAGAGCTGCGGTCGCTTGTCGTCGCGCGACTCCACTTGGCGCGAGAGCTGCGACAGCGCGATCACGGGAACGTTGAGCTCCTTGGCCAGCGCCTTCAGGCTGGTCGTAATCTCGGTGATTTCCTGCACGCGATTGTCGCTTCGCTTGCCGGAGCCCGACAGCAGCTGGATGTAGTCGATCACCAGGAGGTCCAGACCCTTCTGGCGCTTGAGCCGGCGCGCGCGCGCCATCAGCTGCGCGATCGAGAGGCCGCCGGTGGCATCGACGTAGAACGGCAGCGACTGCAATTCGATCGAGACCTGGCGGATCTTCTCGAAATCGGCTTCCGAGATGCCGCCGCGGCGGATGTGGGAGGAGGGGATGCCGGTGCGCTCTGCCACGATACGGGTGGCGAGCTGGTCGGCCGACATTTCGCAGGAGAAGAAGCCGATCACGCCGCCATTGGCGGCCTTCATGGTGCCGTCGGCCTGAAGTTCCGGCACGTAGGCCTGCGCGACGTTGTAGGCGATGTTGGTCGCAAGCGACGTCTTGCCCATGCCGGGACGTCCAGCGACGATGATGAGGTCGGAAGCTTGCAGGCCGCCCATCTTGGTGTCGAGGTCGCGCAGGCCCGTCGAGATGCCCGACAGCTTGCCGTCGCGCTGGAACGCCTTGGCCGCGAGATCGACGGCGACCGTCAGCGCCTGCGAGAATTTCTGGAAGCCGCCGTCATAGCGGCCGGACTCGGCGAGCTCGTAGAGCTTGCGTTCGGCGTCCTCGATCTGCGCCCGCGGCTGGAAATCGACCGGCGCGTCATAGGCGACATTGACCATGTCCTCGCCGATGCCGATCAGGGCACGGCGCAACGACAGATCGTAGATGGTGCGGCCGTAATCCTGGGCGTTGATGATCGTGGTGGCTTCGGCCGCAAGCCGCGCCAGATACTGCCCGATGGTCATGCCGCCGACATCGGTATCGGCGGGCAGGAATGTCTTCAGCGTGACTGGCGTCGCGATCTTGCCCATCCGGATCAGGCTGCCGGCGGTCTCGAAGATAGTCTGATGCAGCGGCTCGAAGAAATGCTTCGCCTCCAGGAAGTCGGAGACGCGGTAGAAGGCGTCGTTGTTGACCAGGATCGCGCCGAGCAGGCTCTGTTCCGCCTCGATATTGTGCGGCGCGCTCCGATAGGCGGGAGTTCCGGCATCGGGCGCGAGTTTGAGAACGTTCGAATCAGTCAGGGCCATGGTCGGACGTGCTTAGCAATTTTCTTGGGCGGATGCGGGGCCGGGATAAAGCGCCGCTGCCGTCGAAAGCGGAAGCAAAAGCTGACCGCTATCAACCGATCATTAAAGCGGTGGATGATTGGCGGCCGCAGCACGCGCCGCGCTTGACTGATTTTTGCGGAACTCGCCCGGCCTGGAAGCGGCCACAGCCGCGCTACGGAAAAATCCTGAAATCCGTGAACCCAGCCGGCTGGCGCGCAGACTTATCGAGAAGGCGCGCGAAATGACGCACCACGGCCGCGTTCCGCCCGGCTTCAGACCAGCAGGAGGTAGACCAGCGCAACCAGGGCCGCCCCAACGCCGGTGACGATCAGGGCGTAATCGGTGCGGAGGTCGTCCTGCACGTCGAATGAGGTTTGGGTCTCTTTGCTCATGGCGACGGTCTAAGCCAGACCCGACCGGACTTATGTGAAGCAGATCACATCTCCCCGGATTCTTTCGGGGGTACTGTCGGAACAGGCAGGCGGGCTGGGGATTATCCCATTCCCGCCGACAAGGAAACGAGGCGAGCGATGCGGCCAGAACGGCAGCGGCAGGAGTGGCGAAGCGAGGCAGGCAGCCGGCTTTGGCTGTCAGGGCTGATAGCGGCCATGAAGCATGCGGAACGGCCTGATGTCCGTCGTCAGCCGGTCGCACCCGAAATCCTGCTGGAATTCCGGGCGCAGTTGGCCTTGACCACCTCTTTCCTAGCCTCCCGGGTGTCGACCCTGCGTCACTAGAAACCTATTCACCAGCCAGCTTGAGCCTCGGCCTCCCCGTTCCTTCGCGCGCCCGCAGCCGGGCTTCCTGGCGCGCAATGTAATTGCGGGTCATCGGCACGACGCCCTGGCGGCGCGTGAGCTGGAGCTGGAAGTTCATCATGGCCTGCTTGCGGAACGTCATCTCGCAGGCCGCCAGATAGAACTCCCACATCAGAGCGAAGCGCGCGTCATAGAGCTGCACCGCTTCCTCGCGCCGCGCCATGAAGCGCTCCCGCCAGGCCTTCAGCGTCTCGGCGTAGTGCAGGCGCAGAATCTCGATGTCGCAGACCAAGAGGCCCGCGCGCTCGACCGCCGGTAGCACCTCGGAGAGCGCGGGGATGTAGCCGCCGGGGAAGATGTACTTGGCGATCCAGGGATTGGTCGAATCCGGGCCCTGCGAACGGCCGATCGCGTGCAGCAGCATGACGCCGTCTTCTTTCAGCAGTTCGGCGCAGCGTTTGAAATAGGCGTCGTAGAACCTTGCCCCGACATGTTCGAACATGCCCACGGACACGATGCGGTCGAACGTACCGTCAATGTCGCGATAATCCTGCAGCAGGAATCTGGCCGATGCCGCCAAGCCTTTTTCGGCCGCGCGCGCATTGGCCACCTGCAGCTGCTCGGTCGACAGCGTGACGCCGGTGACGTCGGCTCCCGCGATCTCGGCAAGATAGAGCCCGAGGCCGCCCCAGCCGGAGCCGATGTCGAGCACGCGCTGGCCGTCCCTGACGAGAAGCTTGGCGGCAATGTGCCGCTTCTTGGCCAGCTGCGCATCGTCCAGCGGCATGTCGGGCGTCTCAAAATAGGCGCAGCTGTATTGCTTGTCCGCATCGAGAAACAGCGAGTAGAGCCGGCCGTCGAGATCGTAATGATGAGCGACGTTTCGGTGGGAGCGGGCGCGCGGATTGAACTGCTTCAGGTGCCGCGTTAAATAGCGCAGGTGCCACCACGGCTTTGCCCACTGCGGCAATAGGTCGGGTTGATCGAGCAGGATCGCGAGGGCATCAGCAATCGTGCCGCGCTCGATCACGAACTCGCCGTCCATGTAGGACTCGCCGAGCCCGAGCTCCGGATTGACGAGAACCTTCCGCTCGGCGTCCGCGGTGACGAAGCGCACCGCGACCGGCTCGCCGGAGCCGTCGCCGACGGTAAACTTCGATCCGCTTGCGCAGGTCACCGTCATCGACCCGCGGCGGATGAATTGGGACAGGAATCTACGCAACAAACGGTCCATCGACATTCCCTCTCGAGCGAACCCGAAAGATGCGACTAACCCGGCCTTCACATCGGACGCCCAGGCGCCGCAGCGGTCCTGTGCGTTTGCATCCAAATTAGGGAGCCGGTTCCGGCCTTGCTATTGCGCTCTATTCAAACCCGATATTCGAAACCGCTTGATCACATCCCTGCGCGTGGAGCCTTCCATTCGCGGCTCAATCGGTTAAAAGGTGACCGCCGCCGTGCCGATGCCGGCTGCATGGGCGTCAAATCAACGGAGATCATTTGAATGTCGAGCCGAGCGCTCAGCCTCGCGACGGTATTGCTTCTGATCGGCTTCGGTGCGGCCGATCCCGTTCTTGCGCAGGCGACGAACCTCGAGGCCGGCAAGACGCCCTCCCAGCTTTTCGCCCAGACCTGCAATGTTTGCCACAAGAGCCCGCGCGGACTTCTGAAATCCGTGGCGCCGGGTTCGCTGCCGGGATTCCTGCGCCAGCACTACACCACGAGCTCGGACATGGCAGGCGTCCTTGCGACCTATCTGATTTCCAACGGGGCCACCGACACCCGCTACCAGGCCAAGGACGGCAAGAACGCGAGCAGCAATCCCGAGCATCAGGGGCGCCGCCCGCGCGCCCAGGATGCGGCCAGGCCGGAGGGCGAGGCTGCTGCTCCCGCTGCGGAAGGTGCGCGTCAGAAGCGCACCGCGCGGCCCGTCGAGGACGGAGCGAAGCCAGAAGGCCAGGCCGCGCCCGAGGGACGCAAGGGCAAGCGCCGCGCCCAGCCCGCGACTGAGGAAGCCCCGAAGGTCGATGCCGCCGCGCCGGCGAGTGGAAACAAGACGAGCGAACCGAAGACCGAGCCCGACGGCGGCAAGGCGTCGGCCGAGCCCAAACCGGAGAACAGCTCCCGCAGCAGCGATACACCGGCGTCACGTCCCGATCCGGTCCCCCAGGTGACGCCGGCGGCTCCAGCCGCCGCCAAGCCCTCCGAGCCGGCCACGCCCAAGCCGGTGGAAGAGTCTGCTCCCAAACCTGCCGCCAGCTCCGAGCCCGCCCCGGCACCCAAGCCGCAGGACCAGACGCCGCCCGCGACCGCCGCACCTCCGGCGCCGGCCGCGTCCTCCGGGCCTCCGGCGCCGCCGATCTCGCGCTGAGTCGATCCACACTCTGAATCCGAGATACGGAAGCCGCGCCCATTGCGGCTTCCGTATCGTATTGACCGCGATTAGAGCATTGCTCTAGAGTGAAGCTCTGGGAGGCTCGATGGCGACGAGCGTGCGAGACGATTTGTTGGCGGCCGGGCTGATGGTGTTCGACCGCGTCGGCTTCGAAGCTGCGACGGTGACGGCGATCCGCACCCGGGCGCGCGCCTCCAACGGCAGCTTCTTTCACGTCTTCCGCTCGAAGAAGGAGCTCGCCGGTGCGCTGTTCCTGGAGATCTTGCGGCACTATCACGCCGCGGTGCTGGCCGCGCTCGATCCGGTCCCTGACGCCGAGCAGGGCATCGATCGCCTGATCCGGGCGCATCTCGATTGGGTCGTCACCAGCCGGCGCGAGGCGCGCTACCTGTTCGAGATCTCGCGCAGCGAATGGAGCGAGGACCTGCGCGAGGCCCAGCGCGCGCAGAATGCGCGGCTCGCCGAAGGCATTGAGCGCTGGCGTGCGCCGCTGGTCGCGAGTGGCGAGCTTCTGCCGATGACGGCGCCGATGTTCATCAGCCAGCTGATCGGTCCGGCGCAGATCTTCTGCCGCGCCTTTCTGTCGGGACGCGACCGCACCGATCCGCGGATCGAGGCCGACACGCTGATCGCTTGCGCGCATCGTGCATTGAGGCCGTGCGACCGGATCAACAAGCGCTAGGGAGAGACTGTATGCGAGGCGAAGCTGATCCGGAATTCGCGCCGATTGCCGCGCGCATCCACAGCCATGTCGGCCGGCAGGGCTTCATGAACCTGGTCGGCGCCGAACTGTCGGAATTGTCGCGCGGCGCCTGCACCATCGCCGTGGAGCGCCGGCCGGAGCTGTTGCAGCAGCACGGCTTCTTTCATGGCGGGGTGACCGCCTTCCTGGTCGACAACGCCACCACGATCGCGGCCGCCGCCTCACGCGGCCAGCCGGCGCTGACGGCGGAATACAAGCTCAATCTGTTGTCTCCTGCGGTCGGCGAGAAGCTGATCTGCCGTGCCCGCGTGATCAAGCCCGGCCGCCAGGTCTCGGTGGTCGCAGCCGATGTGTTCTGCCTGAACGATGGCGTCGAGAAGCACACCGCGACCGCGCTGG
>JAEYTQ010000072.1 GCA_023433965.1 Pseudomonadota bacterium
GCTGCGGCCGTGCCGGATCGGAAAAGCGACGGCGCAATTCGTCGAGAATACGGCGCGCCCGCTGCACGTCGATCTCACCCGGCACCTTGACGGTGGAATCGGCGCTGTAAACGCGACCCTGGCGCAAGGGCCGGCCCAGCGGATCGGTCTCCTGCTGTGCACGCGACGGTCCATTGCGGCCGGGCTGGCCGGGTCCCTGGCCCATGCCCGGTTGCTGCTGCATGGCCTGGGCCATGCCCTGAGCGCCGCGACGGAGCGCTTCGAGCGCGCGGCCCTGTGAACCGACCGCACCGTCGGCATTGCCGTCGCCGAGCTGGCCTTCGGCCTCGCCCATGGCTTCACCGGCCTTGCCGAGCTGATCCATGCCATTCTGGCCGTCCTCGCCCTGCTGACCCATGCCGCGCTGCTTGAGTTGCTCGAGCAGCTTCTGCAATTGATCGCGAAGGGCCTGCTGATTCTGCCGCAATTCGCCGGTGTCGGGCTTTTGCTCACCCTGCTGGCCACCGCGCTGACGCTGCCGCCGCTGATCCTGGCCCTGACGGAAAGTCCGATCGCGCAATTGCTGCTGCTCGCGGATCATGTTGCCGAGCTCGTCAAGCGCCGACATCATGTCGTCCGAGTCCTGATCTCCCTGCTGACCGGGGCGCGCCATCTGCAGATTTTCCAGCATCTGCTGCAATTCCTGCAGCAGCCGCTGGGCCGCATCCTTGGCACCGGAGCGGGCGAGCTGCTCCATCCGGTCGATCATGTTCTTGAGATCCTGCGAGCGCAAGTTGCGCGCGTTCGGATCCATCTGCCGCGCGGTCTGCGGATTCTTGCGCATCTCCTCGGCCAGGGCCTGCAGGAACTTGTCGAGCGCGGCACGCAGATCGTCGGTGAGCTTCTTGATCTCTTCCTCACTGGCGCCGCGCTCCAGCGCTTCGCGCAGCGCCTCCTGCGCCGCCCGCAAGGCGGCTTCGACGTCGGACAGATTCCCATCCTCGATCTTCGTCGCCATATCCCACAGGCGCGCGACAACATCACGAAGAGAGTCGTCGGATTTCGCGCGGTTCAATTGCCAGTAGATCGAGCGCAGGCCGAGATAGACCGACGCCTCGATCTGGAAGACCTCGGGCGCCATCGCCAGCGCATCGAGCGCTGTCAGCACCCGCGGCTTGGTCTCGGCATCGAGCGCCAGCACACGCCTCTGCTCGATCAGCGCACGCGCCATCGGCTTGGTGAACAGCCGCTCGGGCAGGCGCATGTCAAACGGCTCGGACGTCCCTTCGTTGCCGCCATCGTCGAGCGCGCGCAGCGTCAGCGCGATGTCGGCACCGGCCCAGGGATGGCTCGACAGATCGCGCAGGGTCTGTCCTACACCGTTACGGGTGCGCGCCTGCGGCAGGGTCAGCGGCATGTCCGGCGCATCGAATAACGGACGCGGCGTCTTGAAGCCGCCGCCCTTCATGCCGAACTCGTCAAGCTGAGGCTTCAGCGTAAACAGGGCGCGGGCTTCCGAGACGCCGTAATCGTCCTCGAGCTTGTAATTCAGCATCAGTGAACCGCGCGCCTGCGGTTCCGGATCCTTGGTCAGCGCGATGGTCGGCGCACGATCGGGCACAGCATCGAAGCTCCAAGTCACCGGATCGCCGATACCCCGCAGCGTGACCTCACCCTTGTCGGCGATCACGTAGCGGCGCTCCTCGGTTCCCGCGGCCGCCGGCTGCGCCGCAGCGTCAGTCTTGTCATCAATCTTGATGCCGCCACGCAACGCGACATCAAGCCCGGTAGCGCCGCTGGCGCGTATCACCAGGATCGAGTTTGCCGGCACGACCACGGGTGCGGTGGCGCGCTGCGCTTCGCCGGAGCGTAATCCCGGCAAGATCACCGGCGGACGCTGGGTGTAAGGCGGCGGTGCAACCCAGGCATCAACGCGATAATTCGCAGGCGTCACCACCCCATGCCAGTTGAAGGCGGCGGCCACGCGCCGTTCCCGGTCGCCGCCGGCGGCGAAGAAGGTCGCGACCGCCAGCATCAACACCAGCGCCCGGATCGCCACCGGGTCGCGCGCGGGCAGACGCGGCATCGGCCAGCCGGCGCGCAGCTTGCGCGCAGCGGCCAGAGCGCGCTCGACATGCACCCGCCACAGGGCCTGCGTCATGGCATCGCCGGAATGGGCCGAAAGCCGGTCAGTGAGCGTGATGGCCGGGCGATGCGGCAATCCGCTTTCGCGGTCCAAGCGCCGCAGCGCTTCGTTCGCGCTCGGCATCCGGATCATCGCGAAGGGGGACAAGGCGGCCAGCGCGAGCAAACCGAAAATCGCCACGCCTGCGGCCCGCGCCAGTGGCGGCAGCCACAGCCACAGACCGAGCCAGGAGACGGCCAGGAACAGCCCGCAGACGGTCAGGAAGGCGGCCAGAGGCGGCCAGGAGCGCTCCCACAGGATCGACCAGCGGGCTCTGGCGATTCCCCTGGCGAGCAACCGGTCGACCTCGCGCTGCGGGGAAACCGTCGTATTTTCAGAGCCCTGCGTCGGGTTGTCGGTCAAAGGCCTGATCCCTCAGGAAGCTGCGATCTACAAAGCTTAACACGCCCCGTCAGCCCACATAGTCACGAAACCTGGAAGTGCGAAGCAAGGAGCAGGCCATGTCGCATGGCTCAGGCATCCGGTTCCGGCGTTACAGCCAGGGCGGCATGCGATCGAGCGCGATCAATGCGTCGGCTTCGAGGCGGGGCCGCACCAGCGACCATGCGTCGCCGTTGACCAGCACCTCAGGGATCAGCGGCCGGGTGTTGTAGGTCCCAGCCTGCACCGCGCCATAGGCCCCCGCGGTCATCACCGCCAGCAAGTCCCCGGCCTTGGGTTCCGGCAGGTCGCGGTTGATCGCGAGGTAATCGCCGGTCTCGCAGACCGGCCCGACCACGTCGGCCCGGATCCAGGAAGCGCCTGCAATGGGCCGCACCGGAATGATATCGTGATGGGCCTCGTAGAGCGTCGGCCGGATCAGATCGTTCATCGCCGCGTCGACGATGACGAAAGTCTTGGCCTCGCCGTGCTTCACGTAAATCACGCGGGTGACCAGGATGCCGGCATTGCCGACGATCAGCCGGCCCGGCTCGAAGATCAGCTTGCAGCCGAGTCCGCGCGTCGCCTGCTTCACCACCGCCGCATAATCGGCCGGCGCCGGCGGCGCATCCTTGCCCTGACGATAGGGAATTCCGAGGCCGCCACCGAGATCGACATGGGTGATCGCATGGCCATCGGCGCGCAATTCGCGCACGAAGTCCGACAGCAGCGCAAATGCATCGGCGAAGGGCGACAATTCGGTGATCTGGCTGCCGATATGCAT
>JAEYTQ010000783.1 GCA_023433965.1 Pseudomonadota bacterium
TGATGTGTCCGAACAAGTGTCAGCCATGTCCCCGGTCTAAACATCAAGCCGGGACATGACAGATGTGTTTGTGGCTAGATCAAGCCGGCATCCGATGCATCGCGCAGATCTTGTTGCCGTCGAGATCGCGCAGGTAAGCCAGGTACAGCTTGCCGCCGGGGCCCTGGCGCACGCCGGGCGGATACTCGATCGACTTTGCACCGGCCGCGACGCCCGCCGCGTGCCAGGCATCGACCTGCTCCGGGGAATTGGCGGCAAAGCCGATCGTGCCGCCGTTTGCGCAGGTCGCCGGTTCGCCGTTGATCGGCTTCGACACCGAGAACACGCCGGTCTTGGTGATGTAGAAGATGCGATGGCCGTCGACCCTGGCCGGCCGCACTTCGAGCGTGCTCAGAAGATTGTCGTAGAACGCCTTAGCCTTGTCCAGGTCGTTGGTGCCGATCATGACGTGCGAGAACATTTGCCCATTCCCTCGGTGTTTGTAGCCCGGATGGAGCGAAGCGAAATCCGGGTCTTGCTTGCTTGTGACAGTCCCGGATTGCGCTTCGCTCCATCCGGGCTACAACTGCTGAACTAGAACGCCGTATAGCCGCCGTCGATCACGAACGTATCCGCCGTGTGATAAGACGAAGCCTTGCTCATTAGATACACCGCGATGCCGCCGAAATCGGAGGCTTCGCCGAAGCGCCGCATCGGTATGCGCGGCATCACATTGCCGACGAACTTCTCGTTGGCCATGAGCCCTGCGGTCATGTCGCTCTTGATCCAGCCCGGCAGGATCGCGTTGGCGGTGACGCCGTGGCGTGCCAGCTCGACGCCGAGCGCGCGCACCAGCGCGTTGATGGCAGCCTTGGTCGCCGCATAATGCTCGTTGCGCGCGGTGCCGAAGATCGAGGCGAGACTGGAGGTCGCAACCAGCCGGCCGAAGGGATCGCCGGCATTGGCGCGCTCGGTCATGTGCCTCGCGGCCTCCTGGAAGGCGTGGAACACGCCGTCGAGATTGGTCGCGAACATCGTGCGCCATTCTTCCTCGGTACGCTCGATGAAGGACCGCCTGCCGCCGCCGCCGATACCGGCATTGGCGAAGCAGCCGTCGACCCGGCCGAAGGCATCGAGCGTCGCCTTCATCGCTGAAGCGACCGAGGCCGGATCGGTGACGTCGCAGACGCGGCTCTCGACCTTGCCAAGAGCGCCGGCCATGCTGGCGGCGGCCGCCTTGTTCTTGTCGGCATTTCGGCCCCAGATCGAGACGTTGCAGCCCTGGGCCGCGAGCGCCTGCGCGATGCCGAGCCCGATTCCGCCATTGCCGCCGGTGATCACGGCCACGCGGCCGGTGAGGTCGAAAAGATCCATGGCGTTTCCTATTCTTCATGTGGCGCAGCATCAGCCGCTGCGCACAAGATTGCTTGCTATGCTGCGATCACCATGGACAAGACCGCGCCAAAAATCAAATATGCGCCCCGGCAGAACAAATTCCGGCCTGCGAAACCGACGCAGGCGCAACTGACGAGGAAACCATGCAGTTCAAGCACGTCACGCTCGATTTCGATGGCTCGGTCGCGATCCTCAAACTCGACCATCAGGAGGTGATGAACGCGGTTTCCGTGGACATGCTGGGCGGCCTCTCCGAGGCGCTCGATGCGATCGAGGAGAAGGAAGAGGTGCGCTGCGTGGTGCTGACCGGCGCGGGGCGGGCGTTCTGCACCGGCGCGAATCTTCAAGGCCGCAACAACCAGTCGAAGAAGACCAAGGCCGGCCTCACGCTGGAGACCGGCTTCCACCCCTTCCTGCGCCGTATCCGCAACCTGCATTGCCCGATCGTCACCGCGGTCAACGGCCCGGCGGCCGGCGCCGGCATGAGCTTTGCGCTGCTCGGCGACATGATCCTGTGCGCGCGCTCGTCCTATTTCCTGCAGGCCTTCCGCCGCATCGGCCTCGTGCCGGATTGCGGCTCGACCTGGCTCCTGCCGCGGCTCGTCGGCCGCGCGCGCTCGATCGAATTGTCGCTGATGGGCGAGCGGCTGCCGGCCGAGAAGGCGCTCGAATGGGGCCTCGTCAACCGCGTCTATGACGACAGCGTGCTGATGGAGGAGGCGATGAAGCTCGCGCGCGATCTGGCGAGCGGCCCGACCGTCGCGCTTTCCCTGATCCGCAAGCTCTATTGGGATAGCCCGGAAAATTCTTTCGAGGATCAGCTCAACCTCGAGTTCCAGTGCCAGCTCCGCGCCGGCGACACCCAGGACTTCCGCGAGGGCGTCGGCGCCTTCCTGGAGAAGCGCCCCGCGCAGTTTAAAGGCAAATGATCGAAGCGGAGCTTTCGCGCAGTGCCAAGCGCTGGTGCCCGGGTGCAACCGGCGTCACCGGCGCGGCCAAATTATCGGGCGGCGCCAGTCAGGAAACCTGGCGCTTCGACATCACCCATCCCGATGGCGTGATCGGCGCGATCCTGCGCCGCTCGCCGAAGGGCTATGGTGCTGCACCGACGCGCGCGGCCGGTCTTGCCGCCGAGGCGAAGCTGATGCAGCTCGCTTTCGAGGCCGGCGTGCCGTCGCCGCGCGTGATGCATGTGCTCACACCGGAGGACGATCTCGGCACCGGCTTCATCTTGCAGGGGGGCGAGGGCGAGACCATCGCGCGCAAGATCTTGCGCGATGCGGAGTACGCGTCGGCGCGGCCTCTGCTGGCAAGGCAGATCGGCGGCATTCTTGCCGGCCTGCATCGGCTACCGAAGGACAAGCTGCCGGAGCTGCGCAGCAGGTCGGCGACTCAGGAGATCGCCGAGTTCGAGCGCGACTATCGCAGCCTGAACTGGCCCAAGCCCGTGTTCGAGCTGGCGCTGCGCTGGCTGCGCGACCACGATCCCGGTCCCGCAGCCGAGACCACGCTGGTGCACGGCGATTTCCGCAACGGCAATCTCATCATCGGCGCCGACGGCGTCCGCGCGGTGCTGGACTGGGAGCTCGCCCATCTCGGCGATCCCATGGAGGACCTCGGCTGGGTCTGCGTCAATTCCTGGCGCTTCGGCGAGATCGACAAGCCCGTCGGCGGTTTTGGCACACGCGAGGAATTGTTCGCCGGCTATGAGGCCGCAGGCCGCAAGGTCGATGCTCCGCGTGTGAAATTCTGGGAAGTGATGGGCACACTGCGCTGGGGCATCATGTGCGGCGGCATGATGCAGCGTTTTCGCGAAGGACCGGACCATTCCATGGAGCGCGCCATGATCGGCCGCCGCGCCTCCGAGACCGAGATCGATCTGTTGCGGCTGCTGGCGCCGCGCGGGAGCTGACGGATGCAGGACGAACCGACGCCCATCGAGCTGACCAAGGCCGTCGCCGATTTCTTGCGCAACGACATCACCCCGCTGATCTCCGGCCACCAGGCCTTCAAGCTGCGCGTCGCCATCAACATCCTCGATCTCGTCACGCGGCAGCTGACGCAGGAGGAGGGGAGCGATGCGAAGGAGGTGGAGCGCCTGCGCGCGCTGCTCGGGATCGACGGCTCGGTGACCGAGCTCAACCGCGCACTTGCGAAGCGCATCGCGAAGGGCGAGGTCGATCTAACGACGCCGGGCCTCGCCGAGCATCTATGGGCGACCACGATGGACAAGCTCGCCGTCGATCAGCCGAACTACGTGTCCTACAAGCGCGAGCTGGGGCGAGGCGGGTAGGTCTCTCCCCGTCATTCCGGGGCGTCGCGCAGCCACGAACCCGGAATCCATTCATCAGCGCGTTCTGTCGCCTGATGGATTCCGGGTTCTCGCCTAAGCGGCGCGCCCCGGAATGACAGGAGATCCTACTTCCCCACCCATTTCGGCGGCCGCTTCTCCGAGAACGCCTTCGGTCCCTCGATGTAATCCTGCGAGGCCACCATGGCTTGTACCGCGGGATAGTCTCGCTGCTCCGCGATCGCCTGCTCCAGCGACACGCCGAGCCCCTTCTGGATCGCCTGCTTCGAGGCCCGGATCGACATCGGCGAATTCTTGGCGATCATCTCCGCCCAGCGCAGTGCGGCGTTCAGCGCCTCGCCCTGCGGCACCACCTCGTTGACGAAGCCGAGTTCGAGACCTTCCTTGGCGCTGACATGGCGAGCGGTGAGGATCATGCCCATCGCGCGCTTCAGCCCGATCTGCCGCGGCAGCCGGTGCAGGCCGCCGGCCAGCGCGGCGAGCCCGACGCGCGGCTCGGGCAGGGCGAAGGTCGCATTCTCCGAGGCGATGATGAGGTCGCAGGCCAGCGCGATCTCGAAGCCGCCGCCCATGGCAACGCCGTTCACGGCGGCGATGATTGGTTTGTCGCAGTCGAATCGCGCGGTGAGGCCGGCAAAGCCGCCCTTGTCCCAGCCGCGCTTACCCCCGGCCGCCTGCCACTTCAGATCGTTGCCGGCGCAGAACGCCTTGTCGCCGGCGCCCGTGACGATCGCGATCCACTGTTCGGGATCCCCCGAGAAATCGTCGAACACCTTTTGCAGCTCGAAATGCGCATCGGTGTGCAGCGCGTTGTAGACCTCGGGCCGCGACAGCGTCACGATCGTAATCGGCCCCTTGCGTTCCACTTTCGAAAATTTCAGCTCCATCGCGCGCTCCCGCATTTTCTCGTGAAGGAATATTGGTGGCATAGTAGCGCGCGTCGGCGACGGAGCGCCATCGAATTGCGCGGGAGCGCTTTGCGTGCTCGACACGCCTCGTGTTGCTTGACTTGAACGCACTGTTCTCCGCTTAATCGTGCGAAGCGCGAACGGCCCCCAGCGCCTTAACGCAAAACCATAGAAATACTCCGGGAGAACGCCCTTGGATTTCTCACTGCCCGCCGATCTCGTCGCCTATCTCGGAGAGCTCGACCGTTTCATCGAACGCGAGATCAAGCCGCTGGAGGAGGCCGACGACAACATCCGCTTCTTCGACCATCGCCGCGAATGGGCGCGCACCGATTTCGAGAATGGCGGCCTGCCGCGTCACGAATGGGAAGCGCTGCTGCGCAAGGCCAAGGATCTCGCCGACGCCGCCGGGCATCTGCGCTTTCCGGTGCCGAAGCGATATGGCGGCAAGAACGGCTCCAATCTCTGGATGGCGGTGATCCGCGAGCATTTTGCCGCCAAGGGCCTTGGCCTGCACAACGACCTCCAGAACGAGCATTCCATCGTCGGCAATTTTCCTGTCGTCACCATGCTCGACCGCTACGGCCGCGACGACCAGAAGGCGATGATCGACGGCTCGATCAAGGGCAAGTACCGCATCATCTTCGGCCTGACCGAGCCGCATCACGGCTCGGACGCGACCCACATGGAGACGCGTGCGGTGCCCGCGACCCGCGACAACGTCAAGGGCTGGATCATCAACGGCGAGAAGATGTGGACCACCGGCATGCACGTTGCGACCCACTGCGCGCTGTTTGCGCGCACGTCGGGCAATGACGGCGATGCGCGCGGGATCACCTGCTTCCTGGTGCCGGCGAAGAGCGACGGGGTGAAAGTCGAGGAGTACATGTGGACCTTCAACATGCCGACCGATCATCCACGCGTCAGCTTCACCGACGTGTTCGTGCCGGAGGATGCGCTGTTCGGCGAGGTCGGTCGCGGCCTGTCGCTGGCGCAGTGCTTCGTGCATCAGAACCGCATCCGCCAGGCCGCGAGCTCGCTCGGTGCCGCCGTCTATTGCATCAACGAGAGCGTCAAATACGCGCGCGAGCGCAAGCCGTTCGGCCGGGCGCTCGCGGAGAACCAGGCGATCCAGTTCCCGCTGGTCGAGCTTGCGACGCAAGCCGAGATGCTGCGCCTTCTGATCCGGAAGACCGCCTGGGAGATGGACCAGCTCACCGAGGAGCAGATCGAGCGCACGCTCTCCGACCGCGTCTCGATGTGCAACTACTGGGCAAACCGGCTCTGCTGCGAATCCGCTGACCGCGCCATGCAGGTCCATGGCGGCATGGGCTACTCACGCCACAAGCCGTTCGAGCACATCTACCGCCACCACCGCCGCTACCGCATCACCGAGGGCAGCGAGGAGATCCAGATGCGAAAGGTGGCGGGGTTCCTGTTCGGCTATATGGGCCCGGGGAAGCATTGAGGCTTGCACCGCTCTCGTAGGGCGGGCAAAGCGGAGCGTGCCCACCTTCCTTTAAATGCGGAACGAGATGGTGGGCACGGCGCGATGCGCCATTGCCCACCCCAAGGCACCGCGATCAATTCACTCTTCGATCCTTCCCCGCCCAATATGGCTCGCGCAATTGCCGCCGCAGGATCTTGCCTGATGGATTGCGCGGCAGCGCCGGCAAGAACTCCACGCTCTTGGGCGTCTTGTAGCCGGCGATGCGCGTCCGGGTGAAGTTGATGATGTCGGTGGCAGTCGCCTGCTTGCCCGGCTTCATCACCACGACGGCCTTCACCGCCTCGCCCCATTTGTCGTCGGGCACGCCGATGACGGCGCAGTCGGCGACGGCGGGATGGCCCATGACCGCGTTCTCGACTTCGGCGGGATAGATGTTCTCGCCGCCCGAGACGATCATGTCCTTCACGCGGTCGTGGATGTAGAGGAAGCC
>JAEYTQ010000115.1 GCA_023433965.1 Pseudomonadota bacterium
CGGCTGAAGTCAGGTTCGAGAACTCATCTTTCGACATTCCGCAATATGAAGGTTTTCGCGGGAAGTCTCAACCGGCGCCGCCGATAAGGCGGCGGCGGCAGCCTCGCTGGCTACGCCTCGTCGGGCGCCGGCTGCGGGTCGCGCAGTCCGGCCGGCCGAGCCTCCTGACGCGTGCGCGCCGAGAAGATGTCATGCACCAGTCCGAGCTTCCCCAGGCCCAGGATGATCAGCCCGTTGATGTCCACCTCGTACCAGGCGTGCGACAGATACGCATCGCGCGGAAAGCGGTGATGGTTGTTGTGCAGCCCCTCGCCGAACGTCAGCAGCGTGGTCACCAGCTCGTTCGTGGTGCCGTCATGGGTCTCGAAGCGGCGGTAGCCCCAGCGGCCGTCGCTGTGGCAGACCGAGTTGACCAGCGAGGTCGCCATGGTCATGAGGTAGCTGCGGAATAGGCCGGCGAACAGCACGCAGCCGATCATCGTGTGCACGCCGCCGAAGGCGTAGCCGATCGCGCCCGGAATGATCAGCGCAGACAGCGCGTACCAGTACCAGCGCGTGCGCGTGAAGAACATCGCGATCGGGTCGGCCAGGATGTCCTTGGCGTAGTAGGTGGCATCGGTGGTCTCGCGGTCCCACACCCAGCCGCCTTGTGCATGCGACATGCCCTTGGCGAAGCTGGTGTAGGCGTTGCCGGAGCCGTCATAGTAGGGGCTGTGGACGTCGCCGGGCCGGTCGGAGTGCAGATGGTGCCGCCGGTGGTTGCTCACCCATTTCAGGATCGAGCCCTGCACCGCCATGGTCGCGACCGCGGCGAAGATCGTCCGCATCACCGGCCCGCAGCGGAAGCTGCGGTGCACGAAGTAGCGATGCATGAAGCCGATGCCGATCGTGGACATGATGAACGTGCCGGCGAAGACCGACACCTCCACCCAGCCGATGCCCTGCCAGAACGCCCAGACCAGCGCCGCGATCGAGCCGCCGACCATGATGGCGAACGAGATGTAGGAATCGCGAAACTTGGCCTCGACCACCGGGCCTTCGGTCAGCACCCCCGGGGGCATCTTCGGCTCCGAAAGCTGTCCGGATGCCACGTTCTCAACCACGGTCATTTCAGCCGATCCATCTGCGCCAAAAGCAATTCTTCTGCAGCGCAACGTACAGCCAAGGGTTGTTTCGGGCAAGGACGCGATCGGCCGTGAGGTACGGAGCCGATCGGGCTACAGGCCGCTCCTCACCACCAATACGGCCAGCGCCAGCCTTCATAGCGCACGTAGGACGGCACCAGCGGCGGGCCATAGGGATCGACCTTGTCGTCCTCTGGCCGATAGCGATAGCGCGGAACGATGTTGTAGTCCCATGGCGTCGGCCGCAGCACGGGCGCCGTGACGATCAGCCTGTCCTGCGGGGCCCGAACCACTTGCGCCTTCCGCGGCCGGGCGTCGGCAGCCGATGTCGCGAGGCTCCCCAGCACCAGGGCGGTTCCGAGCGCATAGGCGATGGTCTCTGTCTTCATTGCGTTGGTCTCCTTGGCCCCAGAGTGCGAGAGGATGCGAGGCGTGGCAAGCGAATTTGTCGTCGAGTTTGCGTGAACGACCGACGGGCGCGCGCCCTCCCCAATCCTTCATTCGCGACGCTCCGTTCTCAACTGCGCGAGCGCGCGCGGCACCTGATCGCGATCGGTGACCAGCACGAATTCCTGCCGCATCAGGCTCGCGCCGCTGGCGAGCACGATCGCTTTCTTCGGGCACAGGCCGAAGCATCCGGTCATCACCAGCTTGGGCGGCTTGATGCCGTCACGCTTGCCGGCTTTCAGTTCGGATTTCAGCGCACGCCTGACGTCGCGCCCTTCGTCGCTGCGCTTGAGGCATTTTGCGCACACCAGAACCGGCGCCGGGCGACGCGCGTGCACCACCTGCGGACTTGCAGTTTTCGAGTTTTTTTCGAGCATGACAAACCTATGCGGGGACTCGATCCGATATAGGGATGGAACCGCAACTCCGCTGGGCGATATGACGAAGTGATGACCGCCTGCGCTTTAGTCGTGCGCGCGGCGCAGGGCCTGCTCCAGCTTGAGCCTCTGCTTGTCCCAGCGCTCCTGCTCGGCCTCGGCGCGCGCGTCGAGCGCGGCGCGCTCGGCTTCGATCGCCTCGCGCTTGGCGTCGTGCTCCCGCCTTGCCTTGTCGAGCGCGGCTTGCGCGGCGGCAACCGCCTTGTCGCGGCGCGCACGCGCCCTGGCGCGCGCGGCCTCCTCCTTGCGACGCTCGGCCCCACGCCGCCGCTCCTCCTTCTCGAACGCCGCAGCAGCCTTGCGCGCCGCCGCGTCGTCGACCTCACGAGTTGTGTTTTTCGCGGGCTTGGTCGCAAGCTTCTTCGCCGGTTTCTTGGCCGGAGCCTTCCTCGGCTTCTGCCCGGGCCTGGCCTCGCCCTCGCCGAGATCGGTCGGCAGCTCCGCGCTCTCGGTGAACCGGCCGTCCGAGCCGACCGGGCGCCTCAGCACGACGCCGGGCTTTGCCATGGTCGCGGCCACGATGTCGGGGTCGTCGGTCTCCCTCGCGGCGCCCTGGTGGAAAAGATTGGAGCTGGCACCCCAGGCCTCGAGCGCGGCCTTCATCGAGGGCGCGGCGATCGCCTGATCGTAGAAGCCGAGCGAGGTCTGGTAGGTCTTCAGCTTTCGTTTCGATGTCTTTGCCATCTCGCCCAGATCGTAGCTCGCCGTTCGCCAACGATGGTACCCGGAATACGAGCTTCCAAGCAGCGCGTCATACCCCTGCGCGCTGATCGCCAGCAGGCAGAACCCGTGCCCGAAGGGATCGGCCAGCATCGCAATCCGCCCATAGGG
>JAEYTQ010000356.1 GCA_023433965.1 Pseudomonadota bacterium
CTCCAACTGGCAGCGCCGCCGCGCGACCGACGATCTCGTCGTCGAGCCGATCTACCATGCCGCCGACATCGAGCCGCGCCTGAAGATGCTGGCCGACAGCGGCCTGCAGCTCGCGATCGTCGACACCGCGGCCGGCCTCAGCGCCGCCACGACCGCCGCGATCCGCCACTCCGATCTTTGCCTGATCCCGGCCCGCCCGAGCGTGGCCGACATCGAAGCGACGGTCTCGACGCTGAGCGTCGCGCGGGCCTGGAAGCGGCCCTACAGCTTCGTGCTGAACCAGACGCCGATCCGCGGCCAGCGCATCGACAACGCCGCGGGCGCGCTCGCCGAGGAAGCCGCGCTCGATCTCGCCGACGTGCTCGCGCGGCCTCTCATCGTGATGCGCAACGATCATCAGGACTCGCTCGCGAACGGCCTTGCGGTGAGCGAATTCGCGCCGAATGGGAAGTCGGCGGACGAGATCCGCGGCCTCTGGCGCTGGATCGAGACCCGTCTCGAGCTCGAAACCACGACCAATGTCCTGATCAACCAGGTGATGTCGGCCGCGAACGGAATGCTGCACGTTGCCGCCGAGCTTGCGGCGGACGAGACCACGACGCTGGCGTCCTGAGCGGGGCATCGCTCGGACGATGGGCGGGCTCTTCGCTATCCGGTGAAGGAGCCCAAGCGGCGAAACAGTCCGGCCACCAGCCCGGTCGGATTGCTTCGCTTCGCGCGTCGTAGCGCGGGCTCTATCCCCCGTCGCAATGACGGCGGGGGTGGGGTCATCGCTTACGCCGAGACTCAGCGCCTCTCGGTGGCAAAGCCTGAGGTCACTTCTGACATTTCGGGCACCAGAAGGTCGAACGGCCATTCTGGGTGAAGCGCCTGATCGTGCCGCCGCAGCGCGGCGTCGTGCATGTCTCGCCTTCCCGGTCATACACCCTGAACGAATGCTGGAAATAGCCGAGCTCGCCCGAGGTCTGGCGATGGTCGCGCAGGCTGGAGCCGCCGGCCTTGATCGCGTCGTTCAGCACGGTGTGGATTGCACCGACCAAGCGCTTGGCATGGTCCGTCGGCTCGCCCTTCCTGGTGGATAACGTTGCGGCTATCCGGCGCGGCGCCAGATGCGAGCGATGCAGCGCCTCGCAGACATAGATGTTGCCAAGCCCCGCCACCACGCGCTGGTCGAGCAGCGCCGCCTTCAGGCTGGTGGTCTTGCCGGCGCAGGACCGTGCCAGCATCGCGGCGTCGAATTCGATGCCGAGCGGCTCCGGGCCGAGGCCGCGCAGCAGCGGCTCTTCGTCGAGCGCGTTGCGCGCGATCACCTTCATGTAACCGAAGCGACGCGGATCGTTGAAGACGATGTCCGCGCCGGACGACATCCGAAACAGCACGTGGTCGTGCGCGGTGTCCTTGCCCCTGGGATAGTGAAACTCGCCGGGCTGCACGCCGTTGTCCGGCTTGATGACGCGGAACGAGCCCGACATGCCCAGATGCATCAAGAGCACGTCGCCGGAGGCGAGGTCGGCCATGAGATATTTTGCGCGGCGGCCGAGGCCCGTGACGACCTGCCCCTTGAGCCGGGCCGCGAAGTCGGGCTGGAACGGAAAGCGCAGATCCGGCCGGCGGGCCTCCGCGACCAGGATCTTCGCACCCTCCATGACGGGCTGAAGGCCGCGACGGACGGTCTCGACTTCGGGCAATTCAGGCATGATCGGGCATTCACCTTATGAGGGCGGTGTGATAGCGCCATTGCGGCGGGCAGGCTATGGTCCGCCCAGTGGAGTAGAGTAATGGATCGGCCGGGCGAAACCACGCATTTTGGCTTCAGGGACGTTCCCTTGGGGGACAAGCAGACGCTGGTGAACGACGTGTTTCACAGCGTGGCCTCGCGCTATGATTTGATGAACGATCTGATGTCCGGTGGCCTGCACCGGGTCTGGAAGGACATCATGATCACCACGCTCCACCCGCCGAGGAGCGACCGTCCGTTCGCGCTGCTCGACGTTGCCGGCGGCACCGGCGACATTGCGTTCCGCGCCGCCAAGGCGGCCGGCACGGGCTTCCATGCCACTGTCTGCGACATCAATTCCGACATGCTCGCCGTCGGCCGCGAGCGCGCCGCCAAGCGGCATCTCGACACCCAGGTCGATTTCGTCGAGGGCAATGCCGAATCGCTCGGCTTTGCCGACCGCAGCTTCGACGCCTATACGATCGCTTTCGGCATCCGCAACGTGCCGCGGATCGACCTGGCGCTGCGCGAGGCCTATCGCGTGCTGAAGCCCGGCAGCCGCTTCCTCTGCCTCGAATTCTCCACCGTCGAGATGCCCGGGCTCGACAAGCTCTACGATCTGTTCTCGTTCAAGGTGATCCCGCCGCTCGGGCGCATGGTCACGGGCGACGCCGAATCCTACCAATATCTCGTCGAATCGATCCGCAAGTTCCCGAGGCCTGCCGTGTTCGCCGACATGATCCGCGACGCCGGCTTTGCCCGCGTCAGCTGGCAGACTCTCTCCGGCGGCATCGTGGCACTGCATTCGGGCTGGCGTTTGTGATCTCTGCCGTCACCCACATTGCGCGCCTGATCCGCGCCGCGTTCGTGTTTGCGCGCGAGGGCGTGTTCGGCTCGGTCGATCCGAGCCTGGTGCCGCCGCCGGGACAGCTGGCGCTGAAGCTGGCGCGCCTCGTCGAACGGCGCGGCGTAAAGCACGGCCCGCGGATCTCGCGCGCGCTCACCCGAATGGGCCCGGCCTATCTCAAGCTCGGGCAATTCCTGGCAACGCGCCCGGACGTGGTCGGCGTCATCATGGCGCGCGACCTCGAAAGTCTCCAGGACCGCCTGCCGCCGTTCTCGCAAGCCGAAGCGGAAGCTGCGAT
>JAEYTQ010000376.1 GCA_023433965.1 Pseudomonadota bacterium
CTGGCGCGGCTTCGCCCCTATCCGGACGTGCGGATCGCGGCCGGCTGGCGCCACTACAACGAGACGGGCGACGACGCGGCGCGCCTGACCATCACGGTCCCGATCCCCGTGTTCGACCGGAACCAAGGCAACATCCTCTCGGCGCAGGAGAGCCTCGCCAAGACCCGCGCCGAGCGCGAGGCCAACCGCAACACGCTGATCGTGATTGCCGGACGCGCCTACGACTCGCTCCAGGGCTCGTTGCGCGAGCTCGCGGTGCTGCGCGAGACCGCGATCCCCAAGGCCGTCGAAGCATCCGAGGCGATCTCGCAAGGCTACGGCCAGGGCCGCTTCACCCTGCTCGAGGTGCTCGATGCCCAGGCCAGCGTCACCCAGGCCCGGCTGCGCGAGCAGGAGGCGCTGCAGAACTTCCACGCCGGCGTTGCGATTATCGAGGGCCTCGTCGGCAATCCGTTCACACTGGCGCGGGAGAGCGCACGATGAAGACGTCTTCGACCATCGTGCTGGCCATCGTCGCCGCCGCACTCGGGGCCTACGGCTATTCCCTGCTCACCGCGGGCAAGGTCGCGCACACCGAGCATGCCGAGCATTCCGAACACAAGAAGCCGAACGACCGTGTCGAGCAGGACGAGCACGGCGCCGACCGAATCCGCATCTCCGACGTCAAGCTCGCGGCAGCGGGCGTGGTGCTGGCCGAGGCGGCAAGCGCGACCCTGACAGACACGCTCGCCTTCAACGGCATCCTGCGCGCCAACCAGGAAGCCGTGGTGCAGGTGACGCCGCGTTTTCCGGGCATCGCCAAGTCGATCCTGAAGCGGATCGGCGACAGGGTCGGCAAGGACGACCTGCTCGCAGCCATCGAGAGCAACCAAAGTCTCACCGTCTACGAGCTCAAGGCCCCCATTGCCGGCACCATCATCGAACGGCAGATCTCGCTCGGCGAATATGTCTCCGAGCAGAAGCCGGCCTTCGTCGTCGCCGACCTCTCCACCATCTGGGTCGATCTGTCGATCTACCGGCAGGACCTCAGGCGGGTCCGCCTCAATGACGAGGTGCTGATCGATCCCGACGACGGCCGCGGCGAGATCAAGGGCACGATCTCCTACATGGCGCCGATCGGCTCGAGCGAGACCCAGACCGCATTGGCCCGCGTGGTATTGCAGAATCCGGACGGCCGCCTGCGCCCCGGCCTGTTCGTCACGGCGCGGCTGATCCTCGCGGCCCGCAACGTCGCGGTTGCCGTGCGCCGCAGCGCCATTCAGACGCTGGACAACAAGACCATCGTGTTCGTGCGCGAGGACGGCGACAAGATCGAGGCGCGCCCGGTCGAGCTTGGGGATTCCGATCCGCGACATGTCGAGATCAAGGCCGGCCTTGCGGCCGGGGAGCATTACGTCGCGGAGAACAGTTTCGTCGTGAAGGCGGAGATGGGCAAGGGCGAGGCCGAGCATGATTGAGCGCCTCATCGCCGTTTCGCTACATCAGCGCTGGCTGGTCCTTCTGCTCGCGCTCGGCGCCCTCGCCTTCGGCATCTGGAACTTTCAGCGCCTGCCGATCGACGCGGTCCCCGACATCACCAACGTGCAGGTCCAGATCAACACCCGCGCGCCCGGCTATTCGCCGCTCGAGACCGAGCAGCGCATCACCTTCCCGGTCGAGACCGCGATGGGCGGCCTGCCCATGCTCGACTACACCCGCTCGCTGTCGCGCTATGGTCTCAGCCAGGTCACCATCGTCTTCAAGGACGGCACCGACATCTATTTCGCCCGCCAGCTTGTCGGCGAACGCATCCAGCAGGTGAAGGACCAGCTCCCGGCCGGCGTCGAGGTCGCGATGGGTCCGGTCTCGACAGGGCTCGGCGAAATCTTCCTGTACACTGTCGAGGCCAAGACGGGCGCCAAGACGCAAGCCGGCCACGATTACTCGCTGACCGATCTGCGCACCGTGCAGGACTGGATCATCCGGCCGCAGCTTCGCAACGTGCCTGGTGTGATCGAGGTCAACACCATCGGCGGCTTCGAACGGCAATTCCACGTGCTGCCGGATCCCGGCAAGCTGATGGCGTACCGGCTCGGCTTTCGCGACGTCATGACGGCGCTGGCGGCCAACAACGCCAATGTCGGTGCCGGCTATATCGAGCGCAACGGCGAGCAATATCTGGTTCGCTCGCCTGGCCAGGTCGGCAATATCGGCGAAATCCGGGACATCGTGATCGGCTCGCGCGGCGGCAATCCGGTCAGGATCCGGGACGTCGCGACCGTCACCGAAGGGCGCGATCTACGCACCGGCGCCGCGACCCGCAACGGCGAGGAGACCGTGCTCGGCACGGCCATGCTGCTGATCGGCGAGAACAGCCGCACGGTGGCGCGCCGCGTCGCAGCCCGGCTCGAAGACATCGCCAAATCGCTGCCCGACGGCGTCGTGACGCGGACCGTCTACGACCGCACCGACCTGGTCGAAGCCACCATTCGCACCGTCCGCAACAACCTGCTGGAAGGCGCGGCGCTGGTGGTCGCCGTGCTGTTCCTGATCCTCGGCAACATCCGCGCCGCGCTGGTCACGGCCTGCGTCATTCCGCTGTCCATGGCGATGACCATCACCGGCATGGTCGAGAGCAAGGTCAGCGCCAATCTGATGAGCTTGGGAGCGATCGACTTCGGCATCATCGTCGATGGCGCCGTGATCATCGTCGAGAACTGCCTGCGCATGCTGGCTGTGGCCCAGCGCGAGAAAGGCGGGCTGCTGACGACGCCCGAACGGCTGCGCGCGATCCTCCAAGGATCGAGCGAGGTCATCAAGCCGAGCCTGTTCGGCACGCTGATCATCGCCGTGGTCTACCTGCCGGTACTGACGCTGACCGGCGTCGAAGGCAAGATGTTCACGCCGATGGCGCTGACCGTGCTGATGGCGCTCGGCGCCGCCGTGCTGTTCTCCATCACTTTCGTGCCGGCGGCCGTTGCCATTTTCGTCACCGGCAAGGTCTCCGAGCACGAAAACCTGTTCATGCGCGCGGCGAAGCGCGCCTATCTGCCCCTGCTTCGCTTTGCCATCGACAACCGCGCCGCGGTCGCCATCATGGCCGCAGTCATGGTGGTCGCGAGCGGCATCGCCGCTTCGCGCATGGGCGGCGAGTTCATCCCGAGCTTGGACGAGGGCGACGTCGCGCTCGCCTCGATCCGGATTCCCGGCACCAGCCTCACCCAATCGCTGGACCTGCAGAAGGCGCTGGAGAAGCGCGTCATGCAAGTTCCGGAAGTGAAGGAGTTCTTCACCCGCATCGGCACGGCGGAGATCGCGACCGATCCGATGTCGCCCGCCCAGACCGACGGCTACGTCATGCTGAAGCCGCGCGCCGAATGGCCTGATCCGGACAAGCCGAAATCGGAGGTGATCGAAGCCATCGAGCATGCCGCCGACGAGATTCCCGGCAGCGCCTATGAAATCTCCCAGCCGATCCAGTTCCGCGTCAACGAGCTGATCTCCGGCGTGCGCACCGACGTTGGCGTCAAGATCTTCGGGGACGACCTCGACATCCTGCAGGGCGCCGCCAAGCAGGTGGAGGCCGCAATCCGCGGCATCCGTGGCGCCGCCGACGTCAAGATCGAGCAGGTCTCGGGCCTGCCGATCCTCACCGTCCGCCTCGACCGCCAGGCGCTTGCCCGCTACGGCCTCAACGTCGCCGAGGTGCAGGGCATCGTCGAGATCGCGGTCGGCGGCAAATCGGCCGGCAAGCTGTTCGAGGGCGACCGCCGTTTCGAGATCATGGTTCGCCTGCCCGAGCATTTGCGCGGCAATCTCGAGGCGATCCGGGCCATTCCGATTCCGCTGCCGCCCGCCGAGGACGCCGGCGCCGGCACGGCCGTTCGAACCGCGCTGGCGGCCTCGCCCCTCACCCAGATGCGCTATGTGCCGCTGTCGTCGGTTGCGACCGTCGATGCGACGCCCGGGCCAAACCAGATCAGCCGCGAGAACGGCAAGCGGCGCATCGTCGTCACCGCCAATGTCCGCGCCCGCGATCTCGGCTCCTTCGTCACGGATGCCGAAGCGGCCGTGGCCGAGAAGGTCAAGCTGCCGCCGGGCTACTTCATCGGCTGGGGCGGCCAGTTCGAGCAGCTGGTCTCGGCGACCAAGCGGCTGACCATCGTGGTGCCGGTGGCGCTGCTCTTGGTGTTCCTGCTGCTGTTCATGGGCATGGGATCGGCGGCGGATGCGGCGCTGGTGTTTTCCGGCGTGCCGCTGGCGCTGACCGGCGGCGTCGCGGCGCTGCTGCTGCGCGACATTCCGCTGTCCATCAGCGCCGGCGTCGGCTTCATCGCGCTGTCGGGCGTCGCCGTGCTCAACGGGCTCGTCATCATCGCCTTCATCGAGCGGCTGCGCAGCGAGGGGCGATCCGTCGTCGATGCCGTGCACGAGGGTGCGCTGACGCGGCTGCGCCCGGTGCTGATGACGGCCCTCGTCGCCTCGCTCGGCTTCGTGCCGATGGCGCTCGCCACCGGCGCGGGCGCCGAGGTGCAGCGGCCACTCGCGACCGTGGTGATCGGCGGCATCATCTCATCGACGGTGTTGACGCTGCTGGTCCTGCCGGCGCTCTATGTCCTGTTCCGTCGTGACGTGGCGCCCGAAGCGCCTACAATGGCGCCTGGTTTGGCAGCTTCCGGGGAGC
>JAEYTQ010000433.1 GCA_023433965.1 Pseudomonadota bacterium
GCATTACAAGGCGATCGCCGACCTCATGGCGCCGCAGGGCCGGTTCGGCCTGATCGACGATCCCCCGGAGTTCACGATGGCGACGTTCAAGGGCAAGGCGATCTCGGTGCACTGGGAATCGATGTTCACGCGCTCCTCGTTCCAGACGCCGGACATGATCGCGCAGCATCATCTGCTCAATGACATCGCCGACCTCATCGACAAGGGCGTGCTGCGCACCACGCTCGACCAGACCTTCGGCACGATCAACGCGGCCAACCTCAAGCGCGCGCATGCGCTGCTCGAAAGCGGCAAATCGCGCGGCAAGATCGTGCTGGAGGGGTGGTAGGGTTAAAGTGGTTTCGCCGATGGCGCGACGCCCGCGCCTTCGATCCCCGACACATACGGTGGGTTGCGCTGCGCTACCACCCGACACCTTCGCCGTTACGTCTTCGCCATACTCCGCTCGATGAAGCCCTTGGCGAGCGCGTGATAGATGCCCTCCTCGCAAATCAGCCGCGAAACCAGATGCGCGATCAGGGCGGCCGCCATCAACGGCACGACCATGCCGTGATTATCCGTCATTTCCGTGACGATGACGAAGGCGGTGATCGGCGCCTGCACTACGCCGGCGAAATAGGCAACCATGCCGAGCAGCATGATCGCACTGAGCGGCGCGTCGTGGAAGAAAGAGGCGACGTTGCAGCCGATCCCGGCCCCGACGGCAAGCGAGGGTGCGAAGATGCCGCCGGGAATACCGCTGACCGCGGCGAAGGTCGTGGCCATCAGCTTGAGGATGCCGAAATCCTGCGGCAGCGGCGCACCCTGCTCCAGCGCCGACTTCACTTGCTGATAGCCGGTACCGTAAACGGTGTCTCCGGAAGCGAGCCCGCAGAGCGCGACGGCGAGACCGCAGGCAAAAGCGAACCAGAGCGGGTGATCCTTGATCGCGCGCCCGACCGGCCCCTTGAATCCGCGCGCCGTGGCGATGACGATGCGGCTGAACAATCCGCCCGCGAGGCCTCCGATCACGCCACAGATCGGCACGGCCAGCCAATCGATACCGCGCGCCAGCGACATCGCGCTGCTGCCGAAATAAGCGTAATTCCCGGCCAGCGCGAGCGAGGTCAGGCCAGCCGCGATGACCGCAGCAATGATGAGGCTGGATGTGCGCGTCTCGAAGGCGCGGCTCATCTCCTCGATGCCGAACACGATTCCCGCCAGCGGCGTATTGAACGCGGCGGCAACGCCGGCGGCCGCTCCGGCCAGGATCAGGCCCGGCTGGCGGCGCGGCGAAACGCGGCCGAGTGTGAACATGATGGACGCGCCGACTTGGACGGTCGGCCCTTCCCGGCCGACCGAGCCGCCACAGAGCAGGCCGAACAAAGTGAGGATCACCTTCCCAATCGCGATCCGCATCGAGACCAGGCTTTCGCGCGCGGCCTGATCGGTCAGATGCCGGGCGGCGATCACCTGCGGGATGCCGCTGCCCTGCGCATTCGGGAACAGGCGGATGGTCAGATAGGCCGACAGCATGAAGCCGAGCGGCGTGATCGCCAGCACGATGTAGCGCGACTTCGACAGCAAGAACGCGAAGGCCTGCTGGGCCAGATCGGCGGCCTGCGCCAGCGCCACGGCCGCTGCGCCGATGGCCACGCCACCGAGCAGGAAGATCGTCCGCCGGCGCCAGCGTGCATAGGTCAGGCGGACGCGCCGCTTGTCGCGAGTGGAGAAGGTCCGGAGCATGTAGGCTCAATCTAGCCGATCGCACCCCGAACAAAAAGCGGGACAACTGACGCGCAGGCCTCAGGCGATGGTGTTGACGATGCCGCCCTCCGCGCGCAGCGCTGCGCCGTTCGTGGCGGATGCCTCCTTCGAGGCGACATAGACCACCATGTTCGCGATCTCGTCGACACTGGCAAAACGCTGGATCAGCGAGCTCGGGCGATGCTGCTTCACGAAGTTGGCGGCGGCCTCGCTCACGGACTGACCATTCTGCCTGGCGAGATCCTTGACGAAGGTCTCGACGCCCTCTGACATGGTCGGGCCCGGCAGCACGGAATTCACGGTAACGCCGGTGCCGCGGGTGAGCTGGGCGAGACCTCGCGCAACCGAAAGCTGGGCCGTCTTGCTCATGCCGTAGTGGATCATCTCGACGGGAATGTTGAGCCCAGACTCCGATGAGATGAAGACGATACGCCCCCAATTGCGCTCGAGCATGCCCTTCATGTACGCGCGCGATAGCCGCACGCCGCTCATGACGTTGACCTCGAAGAAGCGGCTCCAGTCCTCGTCCGGTATCTCGAAGAAATCCTTGGGTTCGAAGATGCCGGCATTGTTGATGAGGATGTCGACCTCGGGCAGCGCGGCGACGAGGGCCTTGCAGCCCGCGGCCGTCGAGACGTCGGCGGCAATGCCGCGGACCTTGCTGCCCGTTCCTTCCAGCTTACGCACGGCAGCATCGACCTTGTCCTGGCTGCGGCCGTTGATCACCACGCTGGCGCCGGAGGCTGACAGGCCCTTGGCGATGGCGTGGCCGATGCCGGCGGTCGAGCCGGTGACGAGGGCAGTCTTTCCGGACAGGTCGATGTTCATGTCTCGTCTCCACTGATGCTGACGAAGATATCGGGCGCGCCACATCGGACCGCAATCGGCGCTCACTCACGCGTGAGAAGGCCGCGGGCTTGTCGTCATGACGAAAATCGGGAGTGCCCTCGTTGACCACAGGCGGCGGTCAATAAAAAAGCGGCGCCCGAGGGCGCCGCTTTCAAAATCACATGTCGGTTGGGCTTACGCCGCCTCGGCTTCCTTTTCCTGCACCGGACCGGAATCCTGGCCCTTGGCGTCGACGTCGCGATCGACGAACTCGATCACGGCCATCGCGGCGTTGTCGCCGTAGCGGAAGCCGGCCTTGATGATGCGGGTGTAGCCGCCCTGACGGTCCTTGTAGCGGGTCGCCAGCGTGTCGAACAGCTTCTTGACCATGTCGACGTCGCGCAGCTCGGAGATGGCCTGGCGGCGCAGCGACAGGCCGCCCTTCTTGCCGAGGGTGACGAGCTTCTCCACGATCGGGCGGAGCTCCTTGGCCTTCGGCAGCGTGGTGACGATCTGCTCGTGCTTGATCAGCGCGGCCGCCATGTTGGCGAACATTGCCTTGCGGTGCTCGGCCGTGCGGTTGAGCTTCCGATGAACCTTGCCGTGACGCATGTGAGTAGTCCTTACGTTAAAACTGCCGCGACGGTTCGTCGGACATGCTGCTCAGGTGGGCTGCCTGCGTTCGCCCCGAGGTCGTCATTCCGGACGCCGCGAAGCGGCAATCCGGAATCTCGAGGTTCCGGGTTCGATGCTGGCGCATCGCCCCGGAACGACGAATTCTCAGTAATGATCCTCGAAGCGCTTGGCGAGCTCGTCGATGTTCTCCGGCGGCCAGCCCGGCACTTC
>JAEYTQ010000493.1 GCA_023433965.1 Pseudomonadota bacterium
GGGGCATCGCCATTGCATAACTCACGGGAACCTTTTCAGGGCGGGAGCGGTTTGATGCAATGGCGCGACCGGAGCAGCGCCGCCATGAAGACCGCGTGGACTAATGCCCTGGGTGGCTGTCCTATGCAGCCTCACCTGGCCCCTCGCAGCTGAAATCAGTGAGCGCTCAGTCCGCGGCGGGACAGGAACAGCAAAATGAGGCCCGTAGCGAGACAGCCCTTCAAACCCCGCACAACCGAAGAACTGTTGGCACTGCTCGGTGCTGTCGCGACAGCAATTCTGACCGTCATCATTATCTCGATGCTTTATTTCGGTCGCGACATCTTCGTCCCGGTTGCGCTGGCTATTCTCCTCAGCTTCGTGCTGGCGCCGTTGGTCGTACTATTGCAGCGGATCCATGTCCCGCGGGGACTGGCAGTCGTGAGCGTGGTTGTCGTTGCGTTTATGCTGATCTTCGCGATCGGTAGTCTTCTAGCCACTCAACTGACTCAACTCGCTGGTGACCTGCCTCGATATCAATCGACGATCAGCGAAAAGATCCAGGCATTTCGGGATACCAAGGCCGGGAGGGGCACGCTGGAGCGTGCTTCCGATATGCTCAAGGATCTCAGCAAGGAGCTCGATAAGCCGAAAGACGCGCCATCCGCGCCTAGGACCGGCATTGTCGCCGGCTCAAATGCCTCCCCGCCACCGGTGCCGGTCGAGGTACGCCAGCCCGATCCCGGCGCGTTGGAGAGTCTCCGAACCTTGATTTCTCCGCTCATTCATCCGCTCGCCACCACCGGCATCATCATCATTTTCGTCATATTCATTCTCCTTCAACGCGAGGATCTTCGTAACCGCTTCATTCGGCTGGCGGGCTCGTCGGATCTCCAACGTACCACCGCCGCGCTGGACGATGCAGCGAGCCGCCTCAGCAAGCTGTTTCTGACCCAGCTCATGCTGAACGGCGCATTCGGTGTGGTAATCGGCACCGGCCTCTGGCTCATCGGAATCCCAAGCGCTGTGCTTTGGGGCATCCTCGCCGCTGCGCTTCGTTTCGTGCCCTATGTCGGCGCCGTCATCGCGGCCGCATTCCCGCTGGCGCTCGCGGTCGCGATCGATCCCGGTTGGTCGATGCTGCTTTGGACTCTCGCTCTATTTCTTGTCGTTGAACCGCTCGTGGGCCATGTCGTCGAGCCGATGGTCTACGGCCGCAGCACGGGGCTTTCCCCCGTTGCCGTGGTCGCGTCGGCGACCTTCTGGACGGCGCTTTGGGGTCCGATCGGTCTCGTCCTGGCAACTCCCCTTACAATCTGCCTCGTTGTGCTTGGGCGGCATGTGGAGCGATTGGAATTTCTCGACGTCATGTTCGGCGACCGGCCGGCACTTTCTCCTCCGGAAATCTTCTATCAGCGGATGCTGGCGGGCGATCCGACCGAGGCGGCCGAAAAGGCCGAAGAGTTTCTAAAAGAGCGCTCGCTGGCCTCGTATTATGACGAGGTGGCCCTGAAGGGGTTGCAGCTGGCGCAGGCCGATGCCGAGCGCAATACGCTCGACCAGGAACGTCTCACGAAGATACGAGACGCCGTCAGCGAATTCACCGCCGATCTCGCCGAGCAGGACGACCGGCCGCCTGCGAAGAGCAGTTCAACCAGCGATGTCGAAGCCTCTTCCGCGGTTGAAGGCATTGCGGAGAATGCGGCCAACGAACGCTTGCCTTACCTCCGTAGAGAGACTCTTCCGCTGGATTGGCAAGGCGAACACCCCGTCCTTTGCGTCGCCGGACGCACCCTGATCGATGAGGCGGCCGCGATCATGCTGGCTCAGCTCTCGACCGAGCACGGCCTCGCTGCGCGAGTCGAAGGCGCAGCATCGCTTTCCACGACGAATGTCTTTCGCCTGGATACAACGGGCGTTGCGATTGTCTGCTTGGTCTATCTCGATGCCCACGCTGCGGCACACATGCGTTATTCCGTCCGGCGTCTGCGACGGAAATTGCCGAAGGCGACCATAATCCTCGGTTGCTGCGTCAAAGACATGGACGCGGCGGCCTTGGAATTGCTGCGGGAGAGCGCCAAAGCCGACCTCGTTGCGACGAGCATCGGCGAGGCCGTCAGGCTGTGCATCGAAGCGACGGGAATCGCGGAACACGGGCGTGAAGCCTCTGGGCAGGATAAGTCCGCAACGGCTGCGGCGTGAGACCGCCGTCTACGCCGCCTTCAACACCGGCGCCGGTGGCTGCGACGGCCTGACGAGTGCGAACGCGACCTGGACGATGCCGCCGGCGAGCCCCAGCGCCACGCCGATGCGCCAGGCCATGGTGTAGGAGCCGAGCGCGTCGTAGAGCAGCCCGCCGCCATAGGCGCCGAGGAAGCTGCCGATCTGGTGGCTCATGAAGGCGAGGCCCTGGATCATCGCCTGCCAGCGCAGGCCGAACATCTCGGCGACGGCGCCCGCGACCAGCGGGCCGACGCCCATCCAGAGGAAGCCCATGATCGCGCCGAACAGCAGCGTCGAGAACGGGCTCGCCGGCAGCATGAAGTACCAGGCGAGCGCGAGCGAGCGCAGGATGTAGATGCCGCCGAGCAGCGCCAGCTTGTTCCAGCGCTGGCCGGCCCAGCCGAAGAACAGCGAGCCGAGCACGTTGAAGCCACCGATCATGCCGAGCGTCTGCGCGCTCAGCATCGGATCGAGGCCGCAGATCGCCAGATATGACGGCAGGTGCGTGGTGAGAAACACGAGCTGCATGCCGCAGACGAGATAGGCGCAGGTCATCACCACGAAGGAGGCATTGCCGAATGCGGTCCTCGCCGCTGCCGCCGCCGTGGCATCGTCGATCTCGTCGGCGGCCGGCTTCGGCAGCGGGATCCTGTCGACACGGCCGGCATACCAGGCGGCGGGGATCATCAGCCC
>JAEYTQ010000125.1 GCA_023433965.1 Pseudomonadota bacterium
ATTTCACGAGCGGCCTTCGGGCCAAAGTGAAATCTGGTCCTGACGTGTTCGCCGACGCCCTCGTTCTCTTGACGCCGGGGCATTGCCGGCATTCCTTTCCCTCCTTCGACATTGCCGATCCAACCGCGACGCGTCCGCGCTGCCTCGAGGCAGGCGAGGGCCGTGCATGATCGCATGCGGTCTGCGTGCCGCTTCTCTAGGCGCGGTGTCATCGCCCAGCTCCGACCGGTCGCAGCACGCCGAGACGGTCGTGGTCGAGTACCGGATGCGAGGTCTGCGCGGGGAGTGGCAGGCGGGTGGGTCACGACGGCGCGCCCCTTCCTGAATTGGAGCCGCGGCACCCGCATCACCGCGCGCGATGGTTATCGTTCTCCCAAAATCCCAGGGTAAACCGAATCTGACGAATCGCAGAAGTGCCTGCAAAATCAGGGACTTTCTGAATCTCCCGCGCGGATGCCGCGCGCTCGCGTTTACGTCTGCTTCATCGCGATGCTTAAACTGCCATTCAAATTTGCCCGCCATCATCGCCTCCAACAAGCCGGCAAACGGCATGGGCCAAAGGGCCCGGGGACGAGTTGAACAGTTTTTCGGACGGGAGCCGCGCTCGGGGGACGAGGCGGCATAAGAATAAAGGGGATGCGTGATGTTTCAGGGTACTTTCGATCTGGAGACGGCAACGCCGATCGACGCGAGCGCGCTGTCGGACGTGCTGTTCGAGCGCGGGATCTATTGGGCGAGCGGCCGCTCCGGCATCGTCGATCTCGTCGCCGCGCACAAATGGTTCAACCTCGCCGCGTTGAAGGGCCGCAAGGACGCCGTGGCGCTGCGCCAGGAAGTCGCCGGGCAGATGTCGGATGCCGAGATCTCGGCCGCGCAGCGCGAGGCGAGGGCCTGGGTCGGCGCGCACTGAGGCGCAAATCGCATCTTGTCCCGTATTTGCCCGGGTAGGCCCGATTGCGCTGAAGCAAGCTTATCCGTCATGCCGCCGCTTAGAATCCGACGGCATGAGCAACCAGGCGACGGATGGACGATGGCTGCCGATTCAGATCGCTCCGGACGAGTGCGATCTGGAACTCGGGCGTCTGCACAAGACGGGAATTGAGCCCTGGTCCTTTCCATGCCGGCGCAAGGCTGGCGTCTGGTTCAATGTCTGGGCCGGCGAAGCCGTGCTGATATCGCCCTCGCATTGGCGGATCTGGCGATCCGGTATCTAGGTGCGCGCACCGAGGCGTCAGAAGCGCGAATCGCAGTTGAGCCCGCCGTGCCCGCTGCCGCTCTGGTTCCAGGGTCACGCCTCGCGCGCGCTGACCAACGCCGCAACGCGCTTCTCGACCTCCACAATGACCAAAAGGACGACGCCGACCCCGACAATGACGATGCCGTCGCCCAGCGTTACTGCACGCGTGGCGAAGACGGCCTGCATCGGCGCAAGATAGGTGAAGGCAAACTGTGCGGCGATGACCGTCACCACTCCGACGAGGACTGCGCGGGTTCCGAGCACCCCCTGCCAGGTCAGCGAGGTGCCGTGAACATAGCGCACGCTGAAAAGATAGAAAATCTCCATCACGACGATCGTATTGACTGCCATGGTACGCGCCGTCTCCAGCGGCAGGCCGCGCTGCATCGCCCAGGTGAAGATGCCGAAGGTGCCGGCGACCATCAGGGCGGATACGAACAGGATGCGCCACAACAGCCGTCCCGATAATATCCGCTGGCCGACCGGGCGTGCCGGGCGACGCATGGCGCCCGGCTCCGTCGGCTCGAATGCCAGCGTCAGGCCGAGAGCAACGGCGGTAATCATGTTGATCCAGAGAATCTGGACCGGGGTCACGGGCAGGGTGAAGCCGAACAGGATGGCGAGGATGATGGTGAGGGCCTCGCCGCCATTGGTCGGCAACGTCCACGAGATCACCTTGGTCAGGTTGTCGTAGACGGTCCGGCCCTCCCGTACGGCCGCGACGATGGAAGCGAAGTTGTCATCGGCGAGCACCATTTCGCTGGCTTCTTTGGCGGCCTCGGTGCCCTTGCCACCCATGGCGACGCCAACATCCGCGCGCTTCAATGCGGGCGCGTCGTTGACGCCGTCGCCGGTCATGGCGATGACGGATCCATCGGCCTGCAGCGTCTCCACCAGCCGGAGCTTGTGTTCGGGGCTGGTTCGGGCGAAGACCGTCGCTTCGTATGCATTCTTGCGGAATCCTGCCTCCTCCAGCGCATCGAGCTCGCGGCCGGTTATCGCTTTCGGATCGTCGGCAAGCCCAAGCTGGATGGCGATCGCGCGCGCAGTCGCGGCGTGATCGCCCGTGATCATCTTGACCCGGATTCCGGCTGCCTTGCATTCGGCGATTGCCTCGATCGCTTCCGGTCGCGGCGGATCGATCAGCCCCACGAGGCCGAGCAGCGTCAGTCCATGCTCTATGTCGGACGGCGCGATCTCCCGGTCTTGCTCTTTCATGTTTCGGCGCGCGAGCGCAATGACACGCTGCCCCGCCGTTGCGAGCTGGTCGACGCGCCCGTGCCAGTCGCCGGTATCGAGCAGGCGCTCGCCATCCAACGTCGCAACCCGGGCGCACATGCCGAGGATGCGCTCCGGTGCGCCCTTCACATAGGCAACGACGGCGCGATCGCTGCGTGCATTGAGCGTCGCCATGTAGCGGTGGCGCGAGTCGAATGGAATCTCGTCGAGACGGGGAAACCCGGCGCGCGCGGCGGAGGCGTCATGCCCGGCTTTGACGGCGAGCGATACCAGCGCACCCTCCATGGGGTCGCCGTCCACGGTCCAGTCCTTGCCGGATTGCCGCAGGCCGGCATCGTTGCAGAGGAGCGCGGCGAGCGAGAGCTCCTCAAGGACAGGGTCAGCGGCGGGATCGAGCAGATGTCCCGCCTCGTCGCGAAAATGGCCCTCTGGCCTGTAACCGGAGCCATCCACGACGATTGTTCCGTTGGCGGTGACGATGGCGGTCACCATCATTTCGTTGCGGGTGAGCGTGCCGGTCTTGTCGGAACAGATCACCGAGACCGAACCGAGCGTCTCGACGGCGGGCAGATGCCGGATGATGGCGTTGCGGCGTGCCATGCGCTGGACGCCGACGGCGAGACTGATGGTCATCACTGCCGGCAGACCCTCGGGAATCGCTGCGACGGCCAGCCCGACGACGGCCATGAAGGCGTCGTCGAGGCTGTAGGCGTGCGCGAGGACCGCATAGGCAAATACAAGCGCGGAGACACTCAGCACGCCAATGGTGATCTGCCGCGCGAACTGGTCCATCTGCCGGACAAGTGGTGTCGCAAGCCGCTCCACGGCGCCGATCATGGCGCTGATGCGTCCCAACTCGGTGGCCGCGCCGGTCGCCACGACGACGCCCGTCCCCTGGCCAGCAGTGACGAACGTTCCCGAGAAGGCCATCTGAAAGCGGTCGCCCAGCGCGGCGCCGGCATCCACCGCCTTGACCGCCTTTTCGGCGGGGACGGATTCGCCCGTCAGGATCGCTTCATCGACCCGCAGATTGCGTGCCTTGACGAGGCGCACGTCGGCCGGCACGCGGTCCCCGGCTTCGAGCATCACGATGTCACCCGGCACGACTCTCTCTGCGGCGATCGTCATGCGCCGGCCGTCGCGAATGAGTGACGCACTCGGGTCGATCATCGCGCGTATGGCGTCCAGCGCCTTCTCGGCGCGCCCCTCCTGAACGAAACCAATGATCGCGTTGATCAGCACGACGCCGAAGACGACCAGAGCGTCCGTTCCGTGGCCGATCGCTGCGGCGAGCGCACCGGCTGCCAGAAGGACATAGATGAGCAGGTTGTGAAACTGCAGCAGGAATCGCGTTAGCGCGTTACGGCGCGGACCTTCAGGCAGACGGTTTGGACCATGGGTCTCGAGGCGGCGCGCTGCCTCCTGTTCGGAGAGACCGTCGACATTGGACCGGAGCGCATCGAGGGTCGCGTCAGGCGAAACGGCATGCCATGCCAGATCAGGCTTGCCCGATGAGCCGGGGTCCGACGCGTTGGTTGTGGCCGAGGATGCCCCGTTGCGCATCGATGTCTCCGTGGGCGATGTCTCGGGCAGACGATTGGCAAGCGGCGACACGTTATTCGCCAGCTTCGCAGGGGCGATGTGCCATGATGTCGCCTCTGCGTCACTTGCAGCAACGTTGCGCGAAGATGGTCACATGCAGCCTTCGACGCTCCGAGCATCATGATGCGCTCGTCGGGGACGTCGGCTCATCGACGGCCGCTCCCGGAGACGATACCAATTTACCGCGTTTTCTCAGGTGAGCTGGCGGAGAGGGAGGGATTCGAACCCTCGATACAGCTTGAGACCGTATGACGCTTTAGCAAAGCGTTGCCTTCAGCCACTCGGCCACCTCTCCGGTGCGAGCCTTATGCATCTAATTGCTCGGGCTGGTCAATTTGGAAGCGCGTGTTTTCGCTCGAATATTCCCAGTGATTTGCGAAACGAGACCGGCTCGTTCTCGGGAGAGGGGCGCGTCGCCACGAAAAGGACCCGCTCCGGCGCCAGGGGCTATTGGGGATTGGCCGCCGAAAAGCAGGCTTGCTCTCCTCAGAAGCTGAATTCGCGAGAAAATTCAATGGTGCGACAGGGCTTATGGAAGTTGGCTCTGTGTCCTGGTCAACCAGGAGTCAAGCCGATCATCCCCGGTGTCCATGGCACCCATAATAGAGTGTCGCCACTAGCCCCGAGGTGCCGCGGTAGATTGTGCTTACGTCAGATCGGAGACGCCGAGGCGGTTTGTTGCCTGCTCCTTGAGTCTGCTTCTGATTCCACAATTCGCGTCCGCCGAAGCTGTGTCGGACCGGCGTCTCGGCTGCGGTGCCTCATGTGGGGAACTTTGATGGCAAAGGGAACCGTTCGAAAAATATGAATATAAACAATATGTTGTGGGGGCAGCTTGGTCACATCTGCGTGTTATTTGTGCAACACCCATCGGAAAACACGCTCCATCGGGCGCGTTCAAGGCGTTCTCTTGTTGTGTGTGCAAGGG
>JAEYTQ010000591.1 GCA_023433965.1 Pseudomonadota bacterium
GCGCAGGAGGAAGTGTTCGGCCCGTTCCTGACTGTGATCCCGTTCAAGGACGAGAAGGACGCGATCGCAATCGCCAACGACGTGCAATATGGTCTCACCGGCTATGTCTGGACCGGCGACATGGGCCGCGCGCTGCGGGTGGCCGATGCGCTCGAAGCCGGCATGATCTGGCTCAACTCCGAAAACGTCCGCCATCTGCCCACCCCGTTCGGCGGCATGAAATCCTCAGGCATCGGCCGCGACGGCGGTGACTACTCGTTCGACTTCTACATGGAAACCAAGCACGTCTCGCTGGCGCGGGGCACGCATAAGATTCAGAAGCTGGGAATTTGACTGTCATTCCGGGCGCGCGGAGCGCGAGCCCGGAATCCATAACTACCAGCCGGGGTTATGGATCCCGGGGCGGGCCCTTCGGGCCATCCCGGGATGACGACCGAGCCGAGGGGAAACGCACATGCCGGTACCGCAACACGTCTTCGAGCCGCCGTTCAACATCATTCGCTCCAGCCACGTCGTGCTCGACGTGACCGATTTGAAGCTGAGCCGCGAGTTCTACGAGACCATGGTCGGCCTGCATGTCGAGGACGCTGACGACGATGTCGTTTACCTGCGGGCCGCCGAGGAGCATCAGCATCATTCGCTGGTGCTGCGCAAAGCCGCCGCGCCGGCCTGCGCGCGCCTCGGCTTCAAGGTCGGCAATGACGGCGATCTCGACAAGGCGGCAAAGTTCCTATCCGAGAGCGGTCTCGCTTACGCGTTCGTCGACCAACCCTTTCAGCGCCGCACGCTGCAATTCACCGATCCCTTCGGCTTCCAGATCGAGCTCTATGCATCGATGGACCGGCGGCCGCATCTGTTGCGCCGCTACGATCTGTACCGGGGCTGCCATCCGCAGCGGCTCGATCATTTCAACGTTTTCGCCGCCGAGGTGCAGGACACGATGGAATTCTACGCCCGGCTCGGCTTCCGCCTCACCGAGTACGCCGAGGAGGATGGACCGAACGGACGCATCGCCGCAGCCTGGATGCATCGCAAGGGCAACGTCCACGACTTCGCCATCACCAACGGCAAGGGTCCGCGCCTGCACCACTTCGCCTATTGGACGCCGACGGCGATGAACATCATCCATCTCTGCGACGTCATGGCCTCGCAGGGTTTCGTGAAGAACCTCGAGCGCGGGCCCGGACGCCACGGCATCTCGAACGCATTCTTCCTCTATGTCAGGGATCCCGACGGGCACCGCCTCGAGCTCTACACCAGCGACTATTTCACCGGGGATCACGACCACGAGCCGCTGCGCTGGTCGCTGCGCGATCCGCGCCGCCAGACGCTGTGGGGCGCGCCCGCCCCGCGCTCCTGGTTCGAGCAAGGCTCGCCTTTCACGGGGCAGACGGTGCGCGAGCCGAAATTCGTCGCCGACGTGCTGGTGGCGGATTGATGACGCCCCCTCGTCTCGCCACCTATTCCGCCATGGGCGCAACCAAGTACGGCGCGGTCGTCGATGGCGGGCTCGTCGATCTCTCCGCGCGCTACGGCAAGGACTATCCGACCCTGCGCGAGGTGATCGCCGCCGGCAAGCTCGTGAGCCTTGCCGAGGACGCCGCCGGGCGCACGCCGGATCACGCGCTCGCCGACATCACCTGGCTGCCGCCGGTGCCGGCACCGGAGAAGATCATCTGCATCGGCGTCAACTATCCCGATCGTAATGCCGAGTACAAGGACGGCCAGGAGGCGCCGAAATATCCCAGCATGTTCATGCGCTCGCCGCGCTCCTTCGTCGGCCACGACACGCCGCTCGTGCGGCCGCGCGCCTCGCACCAGCTCGACTATGAAGGCGAGATCGTGCTGGTGATCGGCAGGGAGGGCCGGCACATCCCTGAAGGCAGCGCGCTCGATCACATCGCCGCGCTGACGCTGTGCAACGAAGGCTCGGTGCGCGACTGGCTGCGCCACGCCAAGTTCAACGTCACGCAGGGCAAGAACTTCGACTCCAGCGGAAGCCTGGGTCCGTGGCTCGTGCCCTACACATCGGAATCGCAGATCGCGGACATCAGGCTCACCACGCATGTCAACGGCGAGCTCAGGCAGGACGATCGCACCAGCCGGCTGATGTTTCCGTTCCGCCGTCTCCTGAACTATATCTCGACCTTCGCAACCCTGGTGCCCGGCGATATCATCATCACGGGAACGCCGACCGGCGCGGGTGCGCGGTTTGATCCGCCGCGATATCTAGAGCCCGGCGATGTGATCGAGGTCGAGGCCGAGGGGATCGGACGCTTGCGCAACGGCGTGGTCGACGAAGCCTGAACAACAAGCGAAGTGGAATAGCCAAATGACCACCCTCACCGGCGGCGAAGCAATCGTAAGTGGGCTCGTCGCCCACGGCGTCGACACCGTATTCGGCCTGCCCGGCGCGCAGGTCTACGGACTGTTCGACGCCTTCCACCAGGCCCAGCTCAAGGTGATCGGCGCGCGGCACGAGCAGGCCTGCGGCTACATGGCATTCGGCTATGCCCGCTCCAGCGGCCGGCCCGGCGTGTTCAGCGTCGTGCCCGGCCCCGGCGTGCTCAATGCCAGCGCCGCGCTGCTCACGGCATTCGGCTGCAACGAGCCGGTGCTGTGCGTCACCGGCCAGGTGCCGACGTCTTTTCTCGGCAAGGGCCGCGGCCATCTGCACGAAATGCCGGACCAGCTCGCGACCTTGCGCACCTATGTCAAATGGGCCGAGCGGATGGAATATCCCGGCAACGCGCCGACGATCGTGGCGCGCGCGTTCCAGGAAATGATGTCGGGACGGCGCGGCCCTGCCTCGGTCGAGATGCCCTGGGACGTCTTCACCCGGCGCGCCGACACCGCCGCCGCTCAGGTGCTGGAGCCGCTGCCCGCGCCGCGGCCTGATCCCGACCTGATCAGGCAGGCGGCCACGCTGATCAAGAACAGCAAGGCGCCGATGATCTTCGTCGGCAGCGGCGCGATCGAAGCGGGCGAGGAGATCCTCGAGCTCGCCGAGATGATCGATGCGCCCGTCGTCGCCTTCCGCAGCGGCCGCGGCATCGTCTCCAACGCGCATGAGCTCGGTCTCACCATGGCTGCCGCCTACAAGCTGTGGCCGAAGACGGATCTGATGATCGCGATCGGCACGCGCGCGGAGCTGCCGGCTTCGGGCTTCCGCTGGCCCTATCAGCCGAGCGGGCTGAAATCCATTCGCATCGACATCGATCCGGCCGAGATGCGCAGGCTCGCCGCCGATGTTGCCGTCGTCGCCGACGCCAGGGACGGCACCGCCGATCTCGTCGCGGCGGTGAAGAAGGCCGGCCATGCCAGGAGCCGCGGCCGGCGCGACGAGATTCGCGAGGCCACCGCGGCGGCGCAGGCCGAGATCCAGCGCATCCAGCCGCAGATGGCATATCTCGACATCCTGCGAGAAGTGCTGCCGGCGAATGCGATCGTCACCGACGAGCTGTCGCAGGT
>JAEYTQ010000640.1 GCA_023433965.1 Pseudomonadota bacterium
ACAGCGCCGAACGAGGCGATCCCACCAGACGGAGTTTTGTTCATGAAGAACTTGATTGCGCGTTTCGCGAAGGATGAATCCGGCGCCACCGCCATCGAATATGGTCTGATTGCCGCCGGCATCGCGCTGGCCATCATCACGGTCGTCAACAATCTCGGCACCACGCTGAATACCAAGTTCACCTCGATCAGCACGTCGCTGAAGTAAGCAGGTCCAAGAGCGACGGCATAAGCCCCGGACCGCCGGGGCTTTGTCTTTCAAGACGGCGAGTTCCAGTGGCGTTGCAAGAGTTCAGAACCGACGCCGCAGTCGCGGCGCAAGAGGCGGAGACGGCGCAGGCCGGCTCGCCGGCCCATTGGATCTGCCTTGCGCTGCTGCTTGCGACCGTCGCGCTTGCCGCGCGCATCGCCAGCTTCTGGTGAGGGCGCATTTGCCGGTTCCGGCACCGCGGCCCTGCCGCCGTTGTCGGTTTGTTTAGCACTGCGCGCTAGCATCGTCCGACGCGGGCTCCCGCGGCAAACCCAGGCTCCAAGACGCAGCCCATGATTCTCGACCTTGCGCGCCTTCTGCTGTTCCCGGCCCTCATGGCGTTCGCCGCCGCGAGCGACCTCTTCACGATGACGATCTCGAACCGCGTGTCGCTGGTGCTGGTGGCAGGCTTCTTCGTGCTCGCCTTCGCGGGTGGCATGGCACCCTATGAGATGATGAGCCATGTCGGCGCCGGCGCGCTGCTCCTGGTCGTGGCCTTCACCTGCTTTGCGATGGGCTGGGTGGGCGGCGGCGACGCCAAGGTCGCGGCGTCCGTCGCGCTCTGGTTCGGCTTCGCACATCTGATGAACTTCCTGCTCTACGCCTCGCTGTTCGGCGGCGCGCTGACGCTGCTCCTGCTCCAGTTCCGGCAATGGCCGCTGCCCTACGGGCTGGCGGGCCAGGCCTGGCTCGCACGGCTGCACGCCAAGGAGAGCGGCATTCCCTACGGCATCGCACTCGCGCTCAGCGCGCTGATGGTCTACCCCGAGACCGAATGGGTGAAGGCGATCAACCTCGCTCACCTCGCCCTGCGCTGAACGCTCCGGGTAAACCCGGCGTTAAGCCGATTTAGATACGCCTCATTAACCATGCTTTGACGAATAGCTGGTCAACTGCCCGATGACGGCGGCGGCAGCGTCGCAGCGTATTGTTGGAAAGTCGAAGCGTATGAATAGGGCACGCATTGTCGTCCTGACGGTCGCCATCTGCGCCGGCGGTCTCGCCGCGTACCTGGCGAGCGGCACCGACAATTCGGCGCCGCCCACCCCCCCGGTCGCGCAACTGCCGACCGTCGACGTCCTCGTGGCCAAGAACGACATCGGCCTCGGCGAGACCGTGAAGCCGGAGGACGTGCAATGGCAGACCTGGCCGGCCGCGACCGCCAGCGCCACCTTCATCCGCCGCAACGAGCGCCCCGAAGGCGCGACCCAGGTGGCCGGCTCGATCGCGCGTGCACCGTTCATCCAAGGCGAGCCGATCCGCGATCAGAAGCTGGTCAAGGCCGAAAACTCCGGCTTCATGGCGGCAATCCTGCCCACCGGCATGCGCGCGATCTCCACCGAGATCTCCCCGGAGACCGGCGCGGGCGGCTTCATCCTGCCCAACGACCGGGTCGACGTCCTGCTCACCCGCCGCTTGAAGAACCCCGACCAGAGCAGCGGCGCCCCTGATATCGTCACCTCCGAGATCATCCTGGCCAATATCCGTGTCCTGGCGATCGACCAAGCGCCGAAAGAGAAGGATGGCCAGAACGCGGTGGTCGGCAAGACCGTCACGCTCGAGCTCAACCCCGCGCAGACCGCGACGCTCTCCGCGGCGCGGCAGAGCGGTACGCTGTCGCTGGCGCTGCGCAGTATCGTCGACGTCAAGATGAGCGAGATCCCACTCGACGACTCCGCGCAGAAGCAAGACGGCGTTTCGATCATTCGCTACGGCATTCCAAGTCAGACGGCTAAGGTACGATGAAGACAGTCGACATCAAATGCAGCGCGGTTTCGGCGACGATGCGAATGCCACTGGTCCGCGTCCTGTCGTTCTCGGCCACCCTCGTCCTGGCGCTCAGCCCGGCGATCGCTCCGGTGGTCGCTGCCGATTACCGCCCGGTGCAGTCCGCGGCGGCAGACAGCCAGATCAATACGCGCTTCCTCTCGCTCGGCATCGGCAAGTCGATCGTGATCGATCTGCCGCGCGACATCAAAGACGTGCTGGTCGCCGATCCCAAGATCGCCAATGCAGTGGTCCGCTCTGCGCAGCGGGCCTATATCATCGGCGCCGCGGTCGGCCAGACCAACATCGTGTTCTTCGATTCCGCCGGTCAGCAGATTGCGGCCTACGACATCGCGGTCAAGCGCGACCTCAACGGTGCGCGGGCGGCATTGAAGCAAATTCTGCCCAACTCGGACATCCAGATCGACGGACTTGGCGACGGTATCGTCCTGTCCGGCACGGCCGCCAACCCGATGGAGGCGCAGCAGGCCAACGAGCTCGCTGCGCGCCTCGCCGGCGGCCCCGACAAGGTGGTGAACTCGATCGTTGTCCGTGGCCGCGACCAAGTCATGCTCAAGGTGACCGTTGCCGAAGTCGCGCGCACGATCGTCAAGCAGCTCGGCATCGACCTCACCGCGAACCTCAACTACGGCACATCGGTGGTGAGTTTCACCAACTCCAATCCGTTCACGGCTCTTGGCCGCAATCTTGTGGATGGCAACAATCTGACAACGCAATTCGGCGCGGCGCCATCGGTGCAGGCAACCCTGCGTGCGATGGAGACTGCGGGCGTGATCAGGACGCTGGCCGAGCCGAACCTGACCGCGATCTCCGGAGAGTCCGCAACTTTCCTCGCCGGCGGCGAATTTCCGGTGCCGGCAGGTTACGCGTGCGATCCCCTCACGCGCGTCTGTACCACGCAGATCAGCTTCAAGAAATTCGGCATATCACTCAACTTCACGCCTGTGGTGCTGAGCGAAGGCAAGATCAGCTTGCGGGTGATGACCGAGGTTTCCGAACTGTCCAACGAAAATTCGGTCACGCTGTCGCAGGCGGTGACCTCGACGACGGTCAACTCGCTGACGGTCCCCTCGATCAAGACACGCCGGGCAGAGACTTCATTGGAAATTCCATCCGGAGGCGCGATGGCGATGGCCGGCCTGATCCAGCAGCAGACCAAGCAGGCTGTCAGCGGAATGCCGGGGCTGATGCAGCTCCCAATTCTCGGCACGCTGTTCCGCAGTCGCGACTTCGTCAACAATTCAACCGAGCTGGTCGTGATCGTGACGCCTTATGTGGTTCGCGCGGTGGCGCCGAAAGACCTGTCGCGACCGGATGACGGCTTCGCCCCGTCTGCGGACCCGCAGGCGCAGCTGATCGGCAATATCAACCGCATCTACGGCGTGCCGGGCCGGACCGAACCGGCCAAGAACTACCGCGGCACCTACGGCTTCATTACCGACTGAGGCGGAACGGGGACTTCACGATGATCACAAGACCACCCCAGCTT
>JAEYTQ010000655.1 GCA_023433965.1 Pseudomonadota bacterium
GGGCTGATACGCCATCGAATTCGCCTTGCTCGCGCGCGCCACCTTGGAAGGATCCTCGCCCGACAGCAGCATCGGGTCGTCGCCGACGATGGCGAGCCGTGCCGTGTTGTCCGAGAATGCCTTCGCCATGCCCTCGTAGAGCCAGCCGGCGGCACGATCGAAACTGTCGTCGCGGCCGTGGCGGTAGCGCGCCAGCGTCATCTGTTCGTCCGACAGGATCGGCGTCACGATTCCCGCACCGGCCTTGTAGGCATGCACGGCAATCCGCCTCACGAGCGGCAGCGCAATCGCCGGCGCCGTCAGAAGCAGATCCTGTCCCGGCCGCAAGCCCAGGCCCACCTTCACCGCCACCTCGGCCAGCCGGTCGAGCTTCGCGGGATCGATGGGAGTGGAGGTATTGCGTTGGTCAGTCATGCCGGGCCCTCTGCAGAAAGTCGCTCATTCAATCTAAGCCTAGCATCGCGAGGCACAAGTATGCGAGCGCCTTGCGACACATGAAAGATACGCGGTTTCACGCATTTTGGTTTTCAACGCGTTGCCGATTTCAGAACCCGGTCGACCATGGCGGGCGCAAGACCGAGGTAATTTCTTGGTGAGGTGAGCGCCTCGATCGTGGCGCGATCGATGCGGCTCGATATCCGTGCATCTGCCGAGAGCGCATCGGCGAGGCTCATTCCCGTCTCGTTGGCCTGACGGCAGGCGTCGTAGACGACGTCATGCGCCTCCTGCCGCCCGATCTGGGGCGCAAGCCCCATCATCACCGCTTCTGCCACGATCAGGCCGCGGCTGACGGCGAGATTGTCGTTCATCCGGGCCTCGTCCACGATCAGACCCGCGAGCGCAAACTTCGCCTGGTGCAGCGCGCCCGCCGTCAGCACGAAGCTCTCGGGGATCGCCATCCATTCGGCGTGCCAGGGGCCGGTGGCGCGCTCGAGATCCTGCACCATGGCGTCGAGCATCAGGCCCGCGTGTTGACGCACCGCTTTGGATGCCGCCAGCATCAGCTCCGCCGAAATCGGGTTGCGCTTCTGCGGCATGGTCGAGGAGGCGCCGCGGCCCTTGACGAAGGGCTCGTAGACCTCGGCAAACTCCGTCGAAGCCATGATCATGATGTCGAGCGCGATCTTGCCGAGCGAGCCGGTGACGAGCGCCAGGAAGTTCACCGCCTCGGCAAAGCCGTCGCGCGCGACATGCCAGGTCGAGACGGGAACGCCGAGCTTCAGCTCGGCGCAGAGCCCCTCTTGCACCTCGAATCCCTTGTCGCCGAGCGATGCCAGCGTCCCGGCAGCACCGGCGAACTGGCCGACCAGCACACGCGGCTTCAGCTCCGCCAGCCGCTCGGCGTGGCGGTCGAACATCGCCAGCCAGATCGCGGTCTTGTAGCCGAAGGTCACCGGCAGGGCCTGCTGGAGATGGGTGCGGCCGGCCATCGGCGTATCACGATAGCGCTTCGAGAGGTCGGCGAGGATCATGCGCAGCTCGGCGATGTCGCGTTCGACGATCTCCAGCGCGGCGCGCAGTTGCAGCACCACGGCGGTGTCCATGATGTCCTGCGTGGTGGCGCCCCAATGCACGTAGCGGCCGGCCTCGCCGCATTGCTTCACCATCTGATGCACCAGGGGGAGGATCGGATAGCCGACGATGTCGGTTTCCTGCCTGAGCAGATCGAAATCGAGCGCGGTGACGTTCGTTCGCGCCGCGATTTCTGCGGCAGCGTCGCGTGGGATCACGCCGCATCCGGCCTCCGCCTTTGCCAGCGCCACCTCGACCTCGGCGTAGCGCGCGACGGTCGCGACGTCCGAGAACACCTCGCGCATCTCGGGCGTGCCGAAGGCGTCGCGAAACAGCAGGGAATCGAGCACGGTGGTGGATGCGTGAAAAGCGGGCATGAGCGTTTCTTCGTGGTTCGTGTTTGTGTGACCGCACCTTACGCAGGTCGCGGCGTTCGGCAATGGACAAGTCTGGTGGTCACGCTGGTCGCGGCCGCGATGGACGCGAGCCCGGGATGACGACACCCCCGCAGGTCACCAAGGCCGTCGGATTCCCGTCGTGGATGTGTTCCGTCCGTGAACAGCATGGCTACCATCACGCAAACGCGATGAACCAAGCGCCCCCTTCGGCAGACACATGGTTTTCGACCCAAATTTCATTTTGTCTTTTCATTCGACCGATTTCGCAATGAGGCTTGAGTTTTCGACGTGCAGTTTCTGTTCCGGGACCACCTTCTGGATACCGACCGGCGCGAGCTGAGCCGCGAGCAGGTTCCTGTTGCCGTGGAGCCGCAGGTCTTCGATCTCGTCGTCCACCTCATGGAGAACCGCGACCGGGTGGTCAGCAAGGACGAACTGATCGACAAGATCTGGCACGGGCGCAGCGTCTCCGAATCCACCCTGACCAGCCGGATCAACGCCGCACGCAAGGCGGTCGGCGACACTGGCGCGAGCCAGGCACTGATCCGTACCATCACCCGCAAGGGTTTTCGCTTCGTCGGCGACGTCCAGACACAGCTCGGCACCGTCGCGCCGGAGCCGGTCCGCATCGCCCAACCGCAGGCAGCCTTCGCGCTGCCCGAGCGGCCCGCGATCGCCGTGCTGCCCTTCACCAATATGAGCGGCGAAGCCGAGCAGGATTATTTCTCCGACGGCATCAGCGAGGACATCATCACGGCGCTGTCGAAGCTGCGCTGGTTCTTCGTCGTCGCGCGCAACTCCTCCTTCGTCTACAAGGGCCGCGCCGTGCACATCCACGAGGTCGCGCGGGAGCTGGGGGTACGCTACGTGGTCGAGGGCAGCGTGAGGCGCAGCGGAGAGCGGGTGCGCATCTCAGCCCAGCTAAACGACGTCTCGACCGGCAGCCACCTCTGGGCCGAACGCTACGACCGCGAGCTCGCCGACATCTTTGCCGTCCAGGACGAGATCACCGAGGCGATCGTCGCTGCCATCGAGCCGCAGCTCTATGCCGCCGAGAGCTTTCGTGCCCAGCAGAAGCCGCCGGGTAGCCTCGATGCATGGGACCTCGTGATGCGCGCGATGTCGCATTATTGGCGCATCACGCGCGAGGACAATGCCGCCGCGCAAAAGCTGCTGGAAGGGGCCGTCGCAATCGATCCCGCCTATGGCAAGGCGCTGGGCCTGCTCGCGACCAGCCATATGTTCGGCGCACATATGGGGTGGGCCGACATGGCGGCGACCGTACCTGTCGCCGAACGTGCGGCCCTCGCGGCGGTGGAGGCCGATCGCGAGGATGCCTGGGCCCATCACGGCCTCGCCTACACCTATCTGTTCCGCCGCCGCTTCGACGACGCGCTGGCCGAATTCGAACTGGCCTTGAGGCTCAATCCGAATTTCGCGATGGCGCACGCCTTCCATGGCGTGACGCTGTGCTATGCCGGACGATGGCAGGACGGCGATGCTGCCGCCCGGCGCGCGCTGCGGCTGAGCCCGCGCGATCCGCTCGCCGCGATCTATTGCGGCGTTGCCGCCTACGCGCGGTTCGTCGGCCGCGACTACCAGGGAGCCGCACAGATGGCGCGGGAATCGCTGCGCCAGCGCGCAGATTTCGTCGGTGCGCACCGCGTGCTGACGGCGGCGGCAGGAATGTCAGGAGACAAGGCCCTCGCAGCTTCCGCCTTGGAAGGTCTGCGCCGCGCTCAACCCGAGGTCTCGCTGACCTGGATCACGCGGGAGCTGCCGATGCTGCGGGATGAGGATCGTGCGCATTACCTGGAAGGATTGCGGCGCGCGGGAATGAGGTGATGACGACGCGGCTGTGAGCAGCCGCACCTTTTCCCTGTTGAAGGCCACATTCTAAATAACTGCTACATCCTAGTCGTCGTCGAGCCCGAACAGCCTGATCTGGGGGAAGCCGTCGCGCGGCCGGCCGGCGTAATCGTGAGCCTCGGAATCCCGGCGGATGTTGCGCGCGACATCATCCCAATCGGTGCGGTCGCGCATGCCGCGCTGCTCGGGCGATGGATGAACGTGGCGGCGGCGCTCGGCCCGACGCTCGCGAAGCTCCATCCGGCGCCGTTCGGCCGCAGCGCGCTTCACGTCTGCATCACTGGCCTTGGCGAAGGCGTCGGAAGAGGTCGGGTCGGCCGAGGCGGCCCGGTCGAGAGATTTCACGGCTCTCGAGGACGATGCGCCTGCTGGCTCAGACGGTTCTTTGGGCGGCTCCACGGCGGCCGCTTGTGACGGCGGCTGTTCCTGAGGCTCTGCATTCGCCTGGGTGGGCTGCGTGTCGGTCTTTGCGGGTTCGGAAGCGACCTCTGCCCGCGCGGGCGCGCCGATCATCCCGCCAAAGGCCTGCGAGCCGGTCAGATATCGTACGCGTTCGGACGGCGCGTCGGCCGTCGCCGCTGCGGCGGCTTCGGCGCGTTGCGCGACCTTGCTGGTGTCCGGCCCCTTGGGCGTGACCGGATTCATGATGTTGCCGGCAACGATGCCGCCGCCGAGGCCAATGGCAATGGCGGCGATGATGGTTCCGGCAC
>JAEYTQ010000659.1 GCA_023433965.1 Pseudomonadota bacterium
GAAGTGATTCTCGCAACGCTCGGCCTGCGTGCCGGCTATGGCGGAAAACCGGTGCTCCAGGGCCTCGAGATCGAGGTGCGCGAAGGCGAGATCGTCGCCGTGATCGGACGCAACGGCGTCGGCAAGTCCACGCTGATGAAGAGCCTGATCGGACTCGTGCCGGCGATGAGCGGTTCGATCGTCTATCGCGGCGAAGCGGTGGAGCTTCTTTCCGCGCACAAGCGGGCGCGTCTCGGCATTGGCTACGTGCCGCAGGGGCGCGACGTGTTTCCGCGGCTGACCGTCGGCGAGAACGTTGCGGTCGGCGCCGCGATCAAGGGCGGCGGCATTCCGGAAGCCGGCCGGCGCAAGATCGTCGAAGCCTTCCCGATCCTCGAAGAGCGATGGAACCAACGCGCCGGCACCATGTCCGGGGGCCAGCAACAGCAGCTCGCGATCGGACGCGTGCTGATCGCCGATCCCAGTCTGATCCTGCTCGACGAGCCCTCGGAGGGTATCCAGCCCAACATCGTCCAGGATATCGCGCGCAACATGGTCGAGCTCAATCGCAGGACCGGCGTGACCATCATCCTGGTCGAGCAGAATCTCGACATGATCCGCGCCATGGCGCAGCGCTGCTACGTCATGGACAAGGGCCGCATCGTCGCAAACCTCGATCGCGCGGCGCTCGACGACGCGGTCGAGATGCGCCGCCATCTCGCGGTTTGAAGACTAGCCAACGAAAAGAAGGAGAAAAGCAAATGTCCTGGCAGAAAGATTCCATCATGGCCCGCAAGGGCATCGCCAAGGGCGAGCGCGGTACGAGCTACACCATCACCGAAAGCGAGCAGGGCAAGTATCACTATGTCTACGGTCCCTATGTGAAGCCGGTGCTGACCGTCGACCCCGGCGCCGTCATCTCTGCGGAGACCCATGACGCCTTCGAGGGCGCCATCAAGAAGGAGACCGACAGCCCGTCGAAGATCCTCAACTTTCCCTTCCTCAATCCGCAGAACGGGCCGATCCACGTCAACGGCGCCGAGAAGGGCGACACGCTCGCAGTCTATATTGAAAGCATCGTGCCGCGCGGGCCGCAGCCGCGTGGTACCACGGTGATCATGCCGGAGTTCGGCGGCCTGGTCAGCACCGGCAACACGGCGCTGCTCAACCCGGCGCTGCCGGAGCGGGTCAAGAAGCTCGAGATCGACGCCCAGACCGGCACCAAATGGAACGACAAGATCACGTTGCCCTATGAGCCGTTCATCGGCACCATCGGCACTTCGCCGGAGATCGAGGCGATCTCCTCGCTGGTTCCCGATTACTACGGCGGCAACATGGACCTGCCGGACATCGGCGTCGGCGCCGTCATCTACCTGCCTGTCAACACCAAGGGCGCGCTGCTTTATCTCGGCGACTGCCACGCCGCGCAGGGCGATGGGGAGCTCTGTGGCGTCGCCATCGAGCATCCGACGGTGACCACGGTGCAGATCGACCTTATCAAGAACTGGACCATCGCCTGGCCGCGGCTCGAAACGAAGGATTTCATCATGACCATCGGCTCGGCCCGGCCGATGGAGGATGCCGCCCGCATCGCCTATCGCGAACTCTGCCGCTGGATGGCAGCCGATTACGGGTTCGAGGAAATCGACGCCTACATGCTGCTGACCCAGGCCGGCCGGGTCAGGCTCGGCAACATGGTCGATCCCAAATATACGTTGGGCGCTTCCATCAAGAAGTCCTACCTCGCTTGAGGCCGATCGGAATGTCCACCATTCACAAGGTCGCCGCCGTCCAGTTCGAGCCGATCATGTTCGAGAAGGCGCGCAACATCGCGCGCCTCCTCGAGTTATGCGAGCAGGCGGCGTTGGCCGGCGCAAAGCTGATCGTCACGCCGGAAATGGGCACGACAGGCTATTGCTGGTTCGATCGTGCCGAGGTAACCCCTTTCGTCGAGATGGTTCCGGGACCGACCACAGACAGCTTTGCGGCGCTGGCGCGCAAGCATGGCTGCTACATCGTCGTCGGCATGCCCGAGGTCGACGAGGACAATATCTACTTCAACACCGCCGTCCTGATCGGGCCCGACGGCATCGTCGGCCGTCACCGGAAGACGCATCCCTACATCTCCGAGCCGAAATGGGCCGCGGCCGGCGATTTGCATAACCAGGTCTTCGACACTCCGATCGGCCGCATCGCGCTGCTGATCTGCATGGACATCCACTTCGTTGAGACGGCGCGGCTGATGGCGCTCGGCGGTGCCGACGTCATCTGCCACATCTCCAACTGGCTGGCGGAGCGCACGCCGGCGCCTTACTGGATCAGCCGCGCCTTCGAGAACGGCTGCTATGTCATCGAGAGCAACCGCTGTGGGCTCGAGCGCACCGTGCAGTTCAGCGGTGGGAGCTGTGTGATCGCGCCGGACGGGCAGGTGATCGCCGTGCTCGACAAAGGCGACGGCGTGCTGCTGTCGGAGATCGACCTCGACGCCGCGCGCGCGCGCCGCGTGCTCGGCGAAGAGGTCTTTGCACAGCGCCGGCCGGAACTCTATCCGGAGCTCCTGACCGATACTTTCAGCTGGAATCCGCGCGACTTCTTCGGTCTCTACGGCCATGAGCCGTGGCCACCCGGCAAGACATCGCGGGTCAGCGTCGCGCAATTTGCGCCTGGTGACGACATCGACCAGAATCTCGCGGAGATCGCGACACTCGCGCGCAAAGCCAGTGCCGAAGGCGCCGACCTCGTCGTATTCCCGGAGCTCGCGGTAACCGGTCTCGGCGATCCCGGGACATCGGCGCAACCGGTACCCGGTGCGGTGACCGATCGCCTGGAGGAGCTCGCCGCGGAGCTGGGGCTCTATCTCGTCTGCGGCCTTGCCGAGCGCGCCGGAGACACGCTGTACAACAGCGCCTGCCTTGTCAGCCCGGACGGGGACGTCTCGGTCTATCGCAAGACGCATCTCACTGGCGAGGAGCGAAGCTGGGCGACGGCCGGAGAAGGCTGGACCGTCGTCGACACCCCCATCGGCCGCATCGGGCTGTTGATCGGCCACGACGCGTCGTTTCCGGAGGCGGGCCGGGTGCTGGCGTTGCGCGGGTGCGATCTGATCGCTTGTCCCGCGGCGATCAAGGGACGGTTCAGTTCCTCGCATGCCGGCACCGAGGTCGAGCAGCCGAAGCCGATTCCGACCGGGCCGGATCCGCATCACTGGCATCATTTACGCGTTCGCGCCGGCGAGAACAATTTGTTCTTCGCCTTCGCCAATGTCGCCGATCCCCAGCGCTTCTATCCCGGTCTGAGTGGCGTGTTCGGACCCGACACGTTCGCGTTTCCGCGGCGTGAGGCAATCGCGGCTGACGGCACGGGTCTTGCAACCGCGCTGATCGACACCACCAATCTCGACAGCGTCTATCCAACCAATGTCGTGCGCCGAAAGGATTTGGTGGCGATGCGCATGCCCCACAGCTATCGCGGATTGGTAAAAATGGCTGCGAGCAACTACTGAACCAAAGAAGGAAGCGGACCATGGATCTAGGACTCAAGGGCGCCAAAGTTCTCGTCACGGGAAGCACCAAGGGAATCGGCCGCGCGATCGCCGAGACATTTGC
>JAEYTQ010000728.1 GCA_023433965.1 Pseudomonadota bacterium
AGCGTGATGAGATCAGGTTTGATGGCGACAACATGAGTGCGCTCCCTCTCCCGCTTGCCAAGTGGGAGAGGAGCACCGAGCCCGCCTGTTCAAGCGTGATCCTTCGGAAAACCGCGGCGATGTTTCCCGATCGTGCGTCAGCGTCTCACGCCCACGCGATTGATGCCTCCATTGAGGTTGGTCGGGCTCGCCGTGCCGGCTCTTACTGCAGCTCGCGCAACCGGCCGTGGCCTGAGGACGACGCCTGGTCTTGCAACGCAACTCGGCGGATAGCCGACATACTGGCAATACACGACCGCCTCTGCCGGAGCGGGTGTGAAAGTGACTGCTGCAAAGCCGAGCAGCATGCTGACGGACATTCCACCGAGCGCCAGCGATCGGACCGAGGGAAACGGGGCAGGCATGGTCATCCTCCTTGACGGCAAACCAGGGGAGCCGGCCGTGCCGAGATGCGGCAAGCCAACCCGGACGGCAAGAGTAGACTGCTGATCTTCAATGGGGTCATTGTACCAAAGTACAGCAACCATGTTGGCAGAATGGAGAGTCGATTGGCTCAGCGTGGCCTGGGCATACTGATGCCGAGCGCGCTCCGTGGCAGCCATGATCGTGGACTGGGGGTTCACCTGCTCCGGGCATCGGCAAGCAATTCGGGCGCAGAAAGCATCGCCTTGGCAACGGGGTCGTCGGGAAATCGCCTGAGCAGCGTGTGATAACCGATCATGGCATCGCCGAACTCGCCAGCCTCGAACAGGGCGGAGGCCTTCGCGGTCAATTGGATCCGTTCGGCGGCGTCCTTTGGTGCGCTCAGGTCGGGATCGTCGGTTGCCGCGATGCCGAGCAATTCGTAGATCATGATGCGCTGCTCGCGTCCCTTGACGGTCACCTGGCGAAGCGGCCGCACCAGGATGGCTTCGCCGGCTGCACGGACGACACTCGCACTCACGCAGATGTTGGTGCCGAACTGCTTGTTGAGTCCTTCCAGCCGTGAGGCGACATTCACGCCATCGCCCATCGCCGTATAGCTGAAACGTTCGGTCGACCCGACATTTCCCACCAATACCTCGCCGGTATTCAGGCCGATCCGCACGCGGAAGGGCGAGAGCCCCTGCGCGACCCAGCCTGCGTTGAGGCCTTCGATCCGGCGCAGGCAGCGGAGCGCGCCACGGCATGCGTTCAAGGCCGGCTCGGCCATCACGGCAGGCGCGCCCCAGAATGCCATCACTCCGTCGCCGATGAACTTGTCCACGGTACCTTCTTCTTCGCCGATCGCGCGGGACACGGCGTCGAAATAGGCGGACATCTGCTGCAGCAAGGCGTCAGAGTCCTGCTGCTCGGCCAGGGTCGAGAAGTTCTCGATGTCGGAGAAGAAGATCGTCAGGCAACGCCGCTCGACGCCGAGTTCCAGGGGAACGCCCGACTTGACCAATCCTTTCACCACCTCGACCGGAACGAAGGACGAGAAGGACTGCAGCGAGCTGCGCAGCAGCGATGCCGCGCTCTGCAGCTGGGCGATCTCCTTGATCCTGGAGGCGGTTGCGCTCCGCTTCTCGAAGGAGAGATCCTCGATCGCCTCCAACTCGCGCGTGACCTTTTCCAGTGGACGAGTCAACCGCCGCGCCAGGAGAAAAATGAGCATCAGCTCGACCGCCGTCAGGAGTACGATCGTGAGGACGATCTTCTGGTTCGTCTGGCGCAACTGCCCGACGAAATCGTCCGTCGGCGTCAGGATGACCGACTGCCATGGGCTGCCGAAGCTTTCGGGAAACCGCGCGAACGAGGCGCTGATCTCGCGGCCGTCCCGGCTGGAGATGAACATGAAGTCATCCCGGTTGGTTTCGATGTGCAGGCGGTAGGCCTCGCGAACGTCCGGGTCATCGATACTCGCCAGCGTCGCGATCTGCAGCGAGCCTGTCGCAAGGCTGATTACCTTCTCGCGCTCCGAGGAGGCAACCACCTTGCCGTCATTGGGATCCGCGATGATCGTCATGCTGTTGATGCTCGGCCGCTGCTTGGCAAGGTACCGGGAGAGGACGTCGAAAGTGATGTTGACGGACGCGCAGCCGAGGAACTCACCGTCTCCGCGATAGATCGGGTAGCGGGCCGAGATGATGGGATAGCCGGTATCCGGGTTGATGGAGGGCGCCGTGACGTAGAGCGTTCTGGACTCGCGCGCCGCGCGGTAGCCGGGGAGACTCCGCACGTCGAGAGAGGACGGTGCCTCATAGGTCGCGATGGCGTGCGGCCAAGTATCGTAGAACGTGCGGTATCTCTTCCGATCGCTCCCCACGGAGAACGGGTCGACAAAGCTCGAATGCCAGTTGGCGTCCGTGGGAATTTGCTTGTCGGACCGTTTGCGATCCGCGTCGACGCGCGTCACGACGCGATGATAGCCGTCCTCGAAACTGACATAAGCGGCGTCAATCTGGCTCGACGAGGTGAGAACACGGTAGAGCGCATCGCGGCTGTCCTCCGTTCGGAAGAAGGACGGCTGGGCCGCCACCGCCTCGGAGAGCAGCCCGAGCATGCCGTTGACGCCGCGCATAAGGTTCTCGATGCTCTCGATCGTGGCGAAGCGGGATTTCTCGGTCTGCTCCTTCAGCAGCGAGACGATCGCTTCGCTGTTCTTCTGGTGATTGAAGCCCAGAATGAAGATGAGAATCGGGATGCTGAGGCAGACGAACAAGCCGGCCATCACGAGGCTCAGGCGCAACTGTCTGGACTTCGGCCAGGCAAACCGGCGATAGGCGACAATTGCGCCGGCGATCGCCAGCATCGGAATTGCACCGATGGCGGCGAGACCAATCCAGCGATCCAGCCTGTCGGATAGAAGCTCGTGAAACGGCGGCGCCGGCAACCTGCCTTTCGGAAGCAGGCCGAGATCCTGATAGATCTTTGCGATGGCCTTCCAGCGCTCGGCCGTCTGGCTGCCAAGCTTGATCAATCCCGGCTGTATCAGCGCCTCGGTTCGCACGGCCTCGAACATCAAGGCTTCGCGCGACTTGATCACGTGATAGTTGCGGAGGATCAGTTCGACCGTTTCCTGCTTGTCGGCCAGGGCCTGTTCCCAGCCCTTCAGGCTCGCGGCGAGAAAAGCGCGCGCCATCTCCGGCTTGCGGCGCAACAGCTCCTCCGTGGTGCAGAGATTGTCACCATAGAAGTCGAAGCCGAAAGTCCTCGGCGTGAACGAACGATAGGGTATGCCGTTTTGCTCGAGGACGAACGGCTCGTTGGTGACATAGGACACCATTGCGTCCGCCTTGCCCGTGACCAGATCGAGCGGGTTGCCCGTGTGCTCGACGCGCGGCAGGGCCCGATAGTCCACACCTTGCTGCTTCAGCATGGCGGCAAGATCGTCGCTGCCCGATGCATCCATCAGGCGGTGGCCAGTCAGTTCCGAGAGAGCGTTGATGCGGGCGCGGCTCGGGACGAGGATGTTTGCGGCAGAGTGCTGAAAAATCACACCAAGCACGGTCATCTTCGCGAGGCCGGGCTGGGGCAGCAGGATGCCGGTCATGCATACGCCGAAATCGGCCTTGCCCGAGCCGACGTCGATCGTCGCATCGATGCCAGGGCCGCCTGGCCTGATCTCGACGTCAAGCCCGGCATCCCGATAGAAGCCCTTCTCGAGCGCAACGTAATAGCCGGCGAACTGGAATTGGTGCAGCCATTTGAGCTGCAAAGACACCCTTTCGAGGGCATGAGCGTGCCCAGGCGCAATCCAGAACAGCACAAATGCGAGAATCCGGAGCAGTCCGCCCGTGAGCGGCCCTGAGACCCGCTTTCGCATTCGCAAGAGCCTCGGGCTCGCTGGAAAGAGCATCGGTGTCCGGAGGGTTTCAGCCAGGGATGGCGGCACCCGAGAACGCTATTTTTCGGCGGCGTCGGACGTTTGATCTGGGTCAAGAGACCCCGCCAGATCGTCGGCGGCAGACGCTGGCTCCCGTGGCCACTTGGGATAGGAAGCCGACCGTTCGAACACAGCATTGAGGGCCTCGATCCGCGATCGAAGCCTCAACCTCACATGCGCGCGGCTTCAGACCTGCGCGAGGCCTCCATCGACGAACACCTCGCCGCCGGTCATGTAGCTGCTGTCCGATGACGCCAGGAACGCGGCCACTGCCCCGGTTTCGCTGGGGTCACCGACACGCCCGATGGGCGTTGCATTTCCGAGCGCATCGAAGGCTTCCGCGCCGACAACTTCCAGCGCGAGCTCCGTCTTGGTCGGCCCCGGCGACAGCACATTGACGCGGATGCCGGTGCCGCGCAGATCCAGTGCCCAGCTGCGCGCCAGATTGCGGATCGCCGCCTTGGTCGCGCTGTAGATACTGAATTGCGGCGTTCCCATCACGCCCGTGCTGGAGCCGGTGAGGATGATCGATGCTCCCTGCGTCATCAACGGCAAGGCCTTCTGCACCGTGAACACCGTTCCCT
>JAEYTQ010000743.1 GCA_023433965.1 Pseudomonadota bacterium
GGGTGTATCCACCGGTGGTCATTCCATCGCCGGCACTGTCCAACACGAGCAGGCGGTAGCAGCCGTCGGGTACGCAGCAGTTGTTGGTGATCGTGGCGTTGTTGGGCAGGCCGCTGCCGGAGCACACTGGAATGCTTACACCTTCGGGGATCAGTTCATAGCTGGTCTGGCTCCCGTTGGCATCGGTCTTCAGTTCCAGCACCATGCCGTTGCTGGTGCACGATGCACTCGCATCACCACAGGTCACTGTAAGTACGAAGTTCCCGGTGCCGGTGGAGAAACCGCTCACATAGATGATGTAGCTGGTGCCGGAGCTCGAATTCCATGATACGGATGAAACGATCCCTTCCTCCCCGCACACACCGGCTCCCCCTGGCCCAAAGTCATCATCATTACCGGTAACGCAGGTGAAGCTTCCGCACGATCCCGTATAGATCGCCATCTTGGTATCGTAATCACTTCCGCAGAGGGCGGCTTTCATTCCGCCACCCCAGCCGGTTACACGGTACCAAACGCCACCAGCGCTGGTCACTGAAGTGATGCATGTGCCTGGCGCGCCCGCGTTCGTGGCTCCGATCGTGGTGCCGGGTGTTACGCTGTTGCAACCTACCGTGATCGCATTCGCGCAAAGGTTGTTCGGTGGTACCTGGGCCAGTAGATCGAAGGGCAGGAACAGCATTGGAACGATCCACGCTGTGATCAGGGTTCGGAATGTATATTTCATCATTTTCAGCGATATCCAACTGACCGGTCGCCATGGATCCGATCAGGTGCGACAGCGGAAAATTATTTTGAGTGTAATGGTCATTCCCATGAATTGTAGACCATTCCGGTGAAGTTCCTTGTCGGAGCCCTTCAGCAGCGTCCACGAACGATCGTGGCCAGTTGATCGATCGGCGTTACTTTGGCCGGCCGAGGCTTGGTTGTATGCGGAATAGTTGGGGTGCGGCCTGGGCCGATCGGAATTTCAGGAGCGCCTTGTTCACAGGTGGCACGTTCCTGTTCATGATCGCCTTTCTGCTGCCACGCTTTTTCGCCTTCATTGAACAGCGGCCCGGCATCACATTATACGATCCATTGTTGGCCGCCGTGGGACCGATCGATGTTTCCACCATCACATTCGGCATTCTTTATCCGCTCATCCTGGCGGGGGTCATCGCACTGCTTCGGTCACCGTACCGCTTCGTGCGTATGCTTCATGCTTATGTGATCCTGCTTTTATCAAGGATGATAACCATGTATCTGATCACGCTCGAACCACCACTTACGATCATCCCGCTCATCGATCCGATCACCCAGAATTTCTATCCTGCGGATGAGCCGTTCCTGAAGGATCTTTTCTTCAGTGGACATACGGCTACGAGCGTGCTATTCGCCCTGGCGGTCAGGCCGGGCCGGCTGCGGATGATCCTTGCGGTGGGCGCGCTTATCGTGGCTTCGCTGGTTCTGGTGCAACACGTGCACTACACCGCCGATGTGCTCGCTGCGCCGTTCTTTGCCACGCTCGCCTGGGCGCTCGCAGGCGCTTTGCTGGATCTCTTCAACGTGAAAGGTGCAGATCGAACAGGCTACTTCGATCGCTTCGGAAGCCGCTTCAGATAGATGCCGCTCGCCACGGATTCGGTAATGGCCGAAGGCATCAATTTCTGGAGCTTCACCGTGAGAACGTTCGTGGCCCCGGGCACCACCACCGCCTTGTTCTTGAACATCGCCCGCACGGCTGCCCTGGCCACAGGTTCCGGCGGCGTTGCGAATTTGTTCGCGAGGTCTTCCATAGCCTGCATGCCTGCGCGTTCGATGAAACCGGTACTAACAGTGCCGGGACAGACCGCTGTCACGTTCACCCTGCCTTTCAATTCGATCCGCAACGATCGCGACCAGCGAAGAATGAACGCCTTGCTTGCGGAATAGATCGCCATGCTGGCCAGCGCATGAAAGGCGGTCATGCTGGAAATATTCAATATGTACGGCCTCTTTGCCTTCAGAAGATGGGGTAGGAGCTTGTGCGTGAGTTGCACCGGAACTTCCATGTTCAACCGCATCATGCGCAACTGCTCGTGAAGGGAAAGCTCTTCGAACATGCCCCAATTGGCCTGGCCGGCGTTGTTCACCAGGCAGCTGATCGGGAATTCCAGAGCTTTTTGAACGATCCTGTCGAGGGCGCCTTCCTCCAGAAGATCGGCTTCGATCAATTGCGCTCTTCCACCATTGAGCTTCGCAGCTTCGTCCAACAAGCCTTCCAGACCTTTCCGGTTGCGCGCCGTTGCGATGATGCCGAAACCCTGGCGGGCCAGTTCCACCGCGATCGCCCTGCCGATCCCCTGGCTTGCACCTGTCACCAGGGCATACCCGCGATCGGTGCTCATCGCACCAGATGCTGGAATTTATGGTAGATGGGAGTGGGGCTATGGGCGGTCTTAGGCGAATATTTCCCGCAGATGATCGGTATGTACATCACCCGGCGGCGGCTTGCTTCGCCGATGAGCGAACTGCGCTGTACGCGGTGCCAGCAGCGGCCATCGTGCACGGTGAGGTCACCGGCCTTGATCGCGAAGGCCACTTCATCCTTGTCGGGTTCGATGTCCTTGAAATAACGCTTGCGGAACAGCATTTTCATGATGCCCTGCGTATGCGTTCCGGGGATCAGTCGCAGGCCGCCGTTCTCGGGATGCTGATCATCGAGATGGATGCCCACGTTGAGCATCGGCATGATCTTCTTTCCGAGGAAGAGATCGCGGATCGAGTCGGTATGCCAGCCCATCTGGGTGAAGTTGCTGGCATCGGTGTTCACGTAATGGTTCACCACAAGGCCGTCCTTCTCGTTGATGCCGAGGCGCGCACCGGGGCCTATGAGTTCCAAAAGTGCGTTCAGCCGGGGATCGCGAAGTACATCGGCCAGGGTGGGGTGATGCTGGTTGGCGAAAGCGAAACGCTGAACGATCTTACTTCCATCCACATCGTTCCCGAATTTGATCGGTATGCCGTTCACCACCGTGGTGCCTTCGGAGATCCAACGTTGCTGAACCTCTTCAATGGCCTTTATGATGGCATCGACGCGGGCACGATCGATGAAGGATGGGAAATGGAGAAAGCCGTTCCTGTTGAAGAACTCCCGCTGTTCCGGCGTGATACGCTGGCCCAAGGGCGAACCGGAGGGTATGATCTGTGCCACTGATGCGTGGGTTGAGAAGCGCACGAAGGTAGGATCCCGATCGACTTGTTCCATCACCTGCCTCCATCAACCGACCAACAGAGGCACGCTGAAACTCCGCAGAGCAGTTAACGAACTGGATCCCAGCGCGCAAAAATAAATGGTTTTCCATGCACGGTGTATCCTTCCCCGGGGCAGGCCCGTACAAAGGCCCGCTCAAGGACCACCCAAATGAAACAGATCCACTACTTTCTGGTACTCCTCGCCCTGCTGGGACAGGAAAGCCTGAAAGCCCAATGCTCGACCTGTACGGCGCTTACCATACCGGTGGATCTATCCGCCGACCCGGATTCGGTATGGACATATTCCGGGACGAGAAGTGGAAGTTGTTGCGGGATCGTCAGCGGGCAGGCATGCATCCGCTTCAATGTAACGGTACATCCGCAGGCCACCCAGGTCGGTTTCAATGTCGCCAACCCGGCCCCGCCGGGCGGTGCCTTCTACCAGTTGAACTGCGGGCCCCAGACATCCTTGGGAACACCCCTGTGCGTGAACGGCCTCACGAATTTCTGCATCACCTTTTGCAAGAACGGGGGTGATAGCCCGAACTATACGATCTCATCGACGCGCCAATTCACAGTGACCCCGGATCAGACCCTGAGCACAGGGTGCATTGGAACGATCGGGGTCACCGGCATGCAGGCCAGTTCGATCCAATGGACATCCATTGCGCCGGGTGCGATCGGTGCTTACAATAGTTACCTCAGTTGCACCTCGGGCTGCAGCGATCCCACGGTTACGCCGGGAACCAACCCACCGGCCTACGTGGATTACCGGGTGAGCGGTACGGTTACAGGTTGTGCCAGCGGCACCGTTTCCGACACGATCCGCGTGAACTTCGTGAGCGGTGTCTCGGCCACCACGGCGCCAGCTGCTCCGGCGGTTTGTTTTGGGACCGCCACCACCACCGTTACGGCTACAGGCAGTGGTGGTGTGCCACCTTATTCCTATGAATGGAAGGATCAGAACGGTGTGGTGATCGGGAGTGCGGCCGCACAGGCATTGCCAGCAGGGAACTTCACCGTAACAGTTCGCGATCAGCTCACGAATTGTCCTGGAGCGGTCATCCCTGTAGATGTCATCGCCCATCCTTCTGGAATTACTGCGGATGCGGGGTTGGATCGGATCGCCTGTACATCTTCACCGGCGATCACACTGGCAGGTTCAGTCACAGTGGCCACTGGCGGTGCTTGGAGCGCAGCAGGCGGCGGTACGTTCGCGCCCAATGCATCCACGCTGAATGCCACATTCACGCCCACCGCTGCGCAACTCGCTTCCGGATCGGCAACGCTTACGCTGACCACCACCGGCAACGGAGGCTGTACCCCGGCCACCGATCAAATGACGATCACCTACAGCACGCCGCCTGTCGTAAGCGCAGGTGCGAACCAAACGATCTGCAGCAATGCTTCTGCAACGCTGAATGGAAGCGTCACCGGTGGCGGAAGCACCGGGCAATGGAGCAGCAATGGAACGGGAACGTTCAGTCCATCGAACACCGCACTGAACGCTGTGTACACACCGAGCGCTGCGGACATTACCGCTGGTTCCAGGACCTTGACATTGACCAGCTCGAACGGATGTACCCCGGTTTCGAGCGCAATGACGCTTACGATCTCGGCTCCGCCGATCGTGAACGCGGGCACCGATGCCAGTGTTTGCGCATCTGCACCTTCCCATGCACTCAACGGATCGGTATCCGGTGGAACTTCCACCGGGCAATGGAGCACTTCCGGAACAGGAACTTTTTCGCCTTCAGCCACCGCATTGAATGCGACCTATGCGCCAAGCGCCGCTGATATTTCCGCAGGAACCGTAACGCTCACACTTGCTTCAACAGGCGGGTGCAGTGTGATCACGGATAGCAAGATCCTCCTGATCAGGCCGGTCACGGTGACAAACGCAGGTGCCGATCGAACTATCTGCGCCAATGGAACTACAGCGCTCACAGGAACGATCACGGGATCGACCAATACCGGCACATGGAGTTCCACCGGAAGCGGAACTTTTTCTCCTTCGATCACGGACCTGAATGCGACCTACACACCGAGCGCCTCGGATATCGCGAGTGGGAATGTTTCGATCACGCTCACATCCACCAACAGCATTTCCTGCGCGAATACGGCCGATGCGTTGACGCTCACGATCACACCGCTACCGATCGCAGTGGCCAGCGGGCCAGCTTCGATCTGCGCTGGAAGCACTGCGCAACTCTCTGGATCGGTAACCGCAGGTGGCAGCGCCGGCACATGGTCCGGGCCCGGAAGTTTTTCGCCCAATGCGAATACGCTGAATGCCGTGTTCACTCCGAATGCTTCAGCAGTAAGCGCCGGAACAGCAACGGTCACATTGACTTCCACCGATGGATGCGCAGTGGTAACCGATCGGCATTCGATCACGATCCAACCCCAGCCTGTTGTTTCAGCAGGAAGCGATCTCACCATTTGTGAAGGATCGACCGCCGCCTTGAACGGATCGGTAACTGTTGGCGGTTCTGCAGGCATCTGGTCCACCAGCGGTGATGGCACGTTCTCCTCCAACACGGCGCCCAATGCGACCTACACACCGGGCTCTGCTGATATATCGGCGCAGAGCGCCACGCTCACCTTCACTTCCACCGATGGCTGCGCGGTGAATGCGGATGCGATGATCCTCACGAT
>JAEYTQ010000794.1 GCA_023433965.1 Pseudomonadota bacterium
GCCACCGGCGAAAAATTCCTGATCAACCCAAATAAATAGTCGTGATCTGCGACGGTAGGTCATCGAAGGAAGGTCTTGCCTTCTGAGCGAAGCGGGAGATTATTCCGCCGCCAATTGAAGCGGAAAAACCGCTGGGCGCTCAGAAGGGACATGTCCATGACCGATCTCAATCGCCGACACCTGCTTGCAGGCGCCGCTGCCATGGGCGCGGCTGCCGTCACCGGGCTCCGCCCGACCGCCACCCATGCCGCAGCGCCGCAGGCGGGCACGCAGGCGCCGGGCTTCTACCGCTACAAGGTCGGCAGCTTCGAATGCACCTCGATCAACGACGGTGCGCGCACCTTCCCGATGCCGGAGAAGTTCGTCACCAACATCCCGAAGGAGGAGGCGCTGGCGGCGGGGGAGGCGGCCTACATGCCGAAGGGCATGGTCACGGTGCCGTTCAATCCGCAGCTCATCAACACCGGTTCCAAGCTGGTGCTGATCGATACCGGCAACGGCGTTGCGAATCTGGAGGCGAGCAAAGGCGCGGTCGGCCGCACGCTGCAGAACCTCGCCGCCGCGGGCGTCGATCCCAAGAACATCGACGTCGTGCTGCTGTCGCATTTCCACGGCGACCACATCAACGGCGTTCGGCTCGCCGACGGCACGCTGGCCTTCCCGAACGCAGAGATCATGGTGCCCGGCAAGGAGTGGGAGTTCTGGACCAGCGAGGACAACGCCGCCAAGGCCGAGTCCAATCAGGGGCTGAAAGCCGCCTTCGCCAACGTGAAGAAAATTTTCGCGGGCCTCGAGTCCAAGGTGACGAAATACGAATGGGGTAAGGAGGTCGCGCCGGGTATCACCTCGATCGCCACGCCGGGTCACACGCCCGGCCACACTTCGTTCGCGGTTGCATCCGGCGATGCCAAGGTGCTGATCCAGTCGGACGTCACCAACATCCCGGAATTCTTCCTGCGCAATCCGGACTGGCACGTGATGTTCGACATGGACGCCGCAATGGCGCAGGCCACGCGCCACAAGTTCTACGACATGGCGGCAGCGGACAAGGCGACCGTGGTCGGCTTCCACTTCACCTTCCCAGCGGTCGGCCATGTCGTGAAGGACGGCGCCAAATATCGCCTGATCCCGTCGGCGTGGAATCCGACGATCTGATCTGGGCGAGGCACCTCGCGCAAAAGCTCGGGCTGCCACTTGGCGGCCCGATCGTTTTGGACCACCATTTCGCGAAACGCTGCGTTTCCAAATCGAACCGGTTCATGCACTTGCATTGAATGGTCCGGATCGCTTAAGTGCCGTCAGGCACTTTCCCTCAAAGGTTCCAAGGACACTCAATGGCCTACAACATCGTCACGATCGCCGGCAGCCTGCGCAAAGACAGCTTTTCGCTGAAGATCGCCAACGCGCTGGCCAAGCTCGCGCCTGGCTCGCTCCAGCTCGAGGTGATCACGCCGGCGGGCATCTCGTTCTTCAACCAGGACCTCGAGGGTGCGCCGCCCGCGGACTGGCTCGCGTTCCGAGAGAAGCTCCAGAAGTCGAACGGGGTGCTGTTCGTCACGCCCGAATACAACCGTTCGATCCCGGGCGTCCTCAAGAACGCCATCGACGTCGCCTCGCGCCCTTACGGCAAGAGCTCGTTCCTCGGCAAACCGGTTGGCATCGTCTCCAATTCGCCCGGCCCGCTCGGCGGCGTCAGCGCGGCCAAGCATTTGCAGACGATCCTCCCGGGCATTTCCGGCCCGATCCTCCAGCAGCCGGAGATCTACCTGAACGGTGTCGGCGATGCCTTCGATGCCGCGGGCGATTTGACCAAGGATTCGCTCAAGACGGTGCTGCAGCAGTACATTGACGCGTTCGCCGCGCACGTAGCGAAGCACCAAGGGTAAGACGGTGGTGTCATTCCGGGGCGGCTCGAAGAGCCGAACCCGGAATCTCGAATTCTCAGGTGCGCAATTTCGCACCAGAGTTCGATGCTACGCATCGTCCCGGCATGGGATTAGCACTCCCTTAACCAACCTGTCCCATCTTCCCAAGATGGTCTCCCGCGCGCGCCTGAAGTCGATCCTGACCGGCCTTGCCCTCTATGCGATGGCGGCCGCCATCGTCGGCTATTTCGGCGTCAACGCCTACACCGGCAAATACGGCCTCAACGCCCGCCAGGAGCTCGACCAGGAGATCATCGCGTTGACCAGCGAACTGGCGCAGCTCAAGCGTGAGCGCGTCAGGAGCGAGCAGCGGGTGTCGCTGCTGCGGTCCGACAAGATCGACCCGGACATGCTGGACGAGCGGGCCCGCTTCCAGCTCGACTATGTCCATCCGCGCGATCTGGTTCGGATGATCCCGGGGAAGTAGCGTTTTCCGCCAACATCGAAACCGACACGAAGCCCGCCGACATTCGGCCACCGCGCCTGGTGCTCCTGCGAAGGTCGTAATCCCAGAACCGCCTGGCCGCTTGACGGCAGCGCCGCGGCGGGCTCATGGCTAGTGTGGCGCGCGCCGAAGTTGACGCAGATCAAGCGGGCGGCGCCGGCACCTTCTAGTCTGTCATCTGGAGGAAACGGTGATGAATGGGTCCATGCCCCGGCATCACGCGGCCCGTGTCGAGGCTGCCATTGCGTCAGGCCAGGCGGCTCGGTCCGCGCTCGTGGCCTCGTGGCGCCGTTCCTCCCGATTGCACCATCTCGATCCCGGCGGCCGCACCGCGCCGATCCGGCTGACCGAAGCCGAGCTGCACCAGGCCCGCGAGCGCGTTGCGGCGCTTCTGGCCGCCGCGCAAGGCGCGATGGACCGGCTCTACCAGGCCGTCGGTGCCAGCGGCTGCTGCGTGCTGCTCGCCGATGGACAGGGCGTGCCGGTCGATCGCCGCGGCACGGCCGCAGACGATGCGACGTTTCAGTCCTGGGGTCTGTGGACCGGCGCGCTCTGGAGCGAGGAGCACGAGGGCACCAACGGCATCGGCACCTGCCTCGTCGAGCAGCGTGCGCTGACGATCGACCGCGACCAGCACTTCTTTGCCCGCAACACGCTTCTGAGCTGCACCGCCGTTCCGATCTACGACCATGAAGCAGCGCTCGCGGGCGTGCTCGACGTCTCCTCCTGCCGCGCCGACCGTACCGACGCCTTTGCCAGCCTGATCGCGCTGGCGGCCGGCGAGGCGGCCAGGCGCATCGAGGCTGATCTGTTTCGAAAGGTCTTCGCCCATGCCCGCATCGTGCTGACGCAAGCTTCCGACGGAAGTTGCAGCGGGCTCGTTGCGGTCGATACGGACGACCTCGTGATCGGTGCGACCCGCTCCGCGCGCCTGGCGCTCGGGATCGCGCCGGGCGGTGCGTTGCGGCCGGTGCCCGCGGCCGATCTTCTCGGCGGCGATAGCGCGCACGATCACCTTGCCGGCGGCCAGCGCGCGGTGTTGCAGCGCGCGCTGCTCCGCGCCGGCGGCAACGTCTCGGCAGCTGCCAAGGCCCTCGGCGTCAGCCGCGCCACGCTGCACCGGAAGCTGAAGCGGTTCGGGGTGAACCACTGAGGCTGCTTTCCTCCCACGATGCGCCTGGAGCCAGGGTCTCGTGCCCCGGACGCAGCGCAGCGCGTCGCCTTTGCGACGTGGTGCGCTGCTGAGCCGGGCCCACGTCTTCGCATTCCCCCGTGAGGCCGTCTGGGTCCCGGCTCTGCGCAGCAACGCGAAGAGCGTTGCAGCGCGTCCGGGACACGAGAGTGTGTCGCAGAACTGCGACAGGTCGGCCCCGGCATCGCTTCCGCCCGGGCTGACAGAGATCGCCTCCCGCATCATCGTCCGCGCAAGTCGTGACCACACGACGACAAGCGCAAGCAGCAAACATCGGGAGTGATCAATGAACAAGGTGGAATTCCTCAGCGTCACCAAAGTGCCCTTCGCCGAGCGCTACGACAATTTCATCGGCGGCAAGTTCGTCGCCCCGGTCGCCGGCAAGTATTTCGACAACGCCTCGCCGGTGACCGGCCAGATCGTCTGCAAGATCGCGCGCTCCGACGCGCAGGACGTCGAGGCCGCGCTCGATGCGGCGCACGCCGCCAAGGCGGCCTGGGGCCGCACCAGCGTCGCCGAGCGCGCCGCGATCCTCAACCGCATCGCCGATCGCATGGAGGACAACCTCGAGCGCCTCGCGATCGCCGAGACCTGGGACAACGGCAAGCCGATCCGCGAGACCCGCGCTGCCGACCTGCCGCTCGCGATCGACCATTTCCGCTATTTCGCCGGCGTGGTGCGCGCCCAGGAAGGCACGATCGGCGAGATCGACCATGACACCATCGCCTATCATTTCCACGAGCCCCTCGGTGTGGTCGGCCAGATCATTCCCTGGAACTTCCCGCTGCTGATGGCCTGCTGGAAGCTTGCGCCGGCGCTCGCCGCGGGCAATTGCGTGGTGCTCAAGCCCGCCGAGCAGACCCCGGCCTCGATCATGGTCTGGGCCGAGATCATCGGCGACCTGCTGCCGCCAGGTGTTCTCAACATAGTCAACGGCTTTGGCCTCGAAGCCGGCAAGCCGCTGGCGTCCAGCCCGCGCATCGCCAAGATCGCCTTCACCGGCGAAACTACGACGGGCCGGCTGATCATGCAGTACGCCAGCCAGAACCTCATTCCGGTCACGCTGGAGCTCGGCGGCAAGTCGCCGAACATCTTCTTCAAGGATGTCACCGCGGAAGATGACGACTTCTTCGACAAGGCCGTCGAAGGCTTCGTCATGTTCGCGCTCAACCAGGGCGAGGTCTGCACCTGTCCGAGCCGGGCGCTGGTCCATGCCGACATCTACGACCGCTTCATGGAGCGGGCGCTGAAGCGTGTCACGGCGATCAAGCAGGGCGACCCGCGCGATGCCACCACCATGATCGGCGCGCAGGCCTCGGGCGAGCAGCTGTCCAAGATCCTGTCCTATATCGACATCGGCAGGCAGGAGGGCGCCAAGGTGCTCGCGGGCGGCGGACGCGCCGAGCTCGGCGGCGATCTCGCGGGCGGCTTCTACGTTCAGCCGACCGTGTTCGAGGGGCACAACAAGATGCGGATATTCCAGGAGGAGATTTTCGGTCCCGTCGTCTCCGTCACCACTTTCAAGACCGACGACGAGGCGCTCGCGATCGCCAATGACACGCTCTACGGCTTGGGCGCCGGCGTCTGGAGTCGCGATGCCAACCGCTGCTACCGCTTCGGCCGGGCGATCCAGGCCGGCCGCGTTTGGACCAACTGCTACCACGCCTATCCCGCCCATGCGGCCTTCGGCGGCTACAAGCAGTCCGGCGTCGGGCGCGAGACCCACAAGATGATGCTCGATCACTATCAGCAGACCAAGAACCTCCTGGTCAGCTATAGCCCGAAGAAGCTCGGCTTCTTCTGATCGGCAAGCCTCAGAGGGCGGCGCCATCTTGGCGCCGTACGCTCTGATCGACTCACGATGCGCCCACCGCGGGCACAAAGATTTGTTGCCCGATCAGCGCCAAAGATTTTGCAATATTTCGACCACGCTGCGGTGCGGCATAATGAAAGGCGTGGCATGCCGCCGCGGTGCTTTCGCATGCGGTTGAGTTGGGTTAGAGAGGGCGAAAGTTTTCTCTGACCCGGAATTCCCATGGCCGCACCCAAGAAAGCCGCCGCAAGCACTCCCCAGGACAAGACAGAGGGCGGCTCGCCACCGGAGTTCACCAGGGAACAGGAGCTCAAGGCGCTCCGCGACATGCTCCTGATCCGCAGGTTCGAGGAAAAGGCCGGCCAGCTCTACGGCATGGGCGCGATCGGCGGCTTCTGCCACCTCTATATCGGCCAGGAGGCCGTGGTGGTCGGCATGCAGATGGCCCTGAAGGAGGGCGATCAGGTCATCACCGGCTATCGCGATCACGGCCACATGCTTGCCACCGGCATGGACGCCAACGGCGTCATGGCCGAGCTCACGGGACGCCGCGGCGGCTATTCCAAGGGCAAGGGCGGCTCCATGCACATGTTCAGCAAGGAGAAGCACTTCTACGGCGGACACGGCATCGTCGGCGCCCAGGTCTCGCTCGGCACCGGTCTCGCCTTTGCCAACCGCTATCGCGGCAACGACAATATCAGCGTCACCTATTTCGGCGACGGCGCGGCCAATCAGGGCCAGGTCTACGAGAGCTTCAACATGGCGGAGCTCTGGAAGCTGCCGGTGATCTACGTCATCGAGAACAACCGCTACGCCATGGGCACCTCTGTGTCGCGCGCCTCGGCGCAGCAGGATTTCTCCAAGCGCGGCGTGTCCTTCAACATCCCCGGCAAGCAGATCGACGGTATGGACGTTCGCGCCGTCAAGGCTGCGGGCGAGGAGGCGGCGGCCTGGTGCCGTGCTGGCAAGGGGCCCTTCATCCTGGAGATGCAGACCTATCGCTACCGCGGGCGCTCGATGTCCGATCCTGCAAAATATCGCACACGCGAGGAGGTCGAGAAGGTCCGTCACGACCAGGATCCGATCGAGCAGGTGCGCAACCGCCTGCTGGCCGCCAAGGTCAGTGAGGCCGATCTCAAGGCGATCGACGCCGAAGTGCGCGACATCGTCAACGCGTCCGCCGATTTCGCCCAGCATGATCCCGAGCCGGATGCCGCCGAGCTCTGGACCGACGTTTACCGCTGAACGCGCGCAAGCTTTCCTTGGAGAAGATATGCCAATTCAAGTGCTGATGCCCGCGCTGTCGCCGACGATGGAGAAGGGCAACCTCGCCAAATGGCTGAAGAAAGAGGGCGAGGCGATCAAGTCGGGTGACGTGATCGCCGAGATCGAGACCGACAAGGCGACCATGGAGGTAGAGGCGACCGACGAGGGGACGCTCGGCAAGATCCTGATCCCCGAGGGGACCGCCGACGTCGCCGTGAACACCCCGATCGCGACCATCCTCGCCGATGGCGAGAGCGCTGCCGATCTCGCCAAGGCGTCTGCACCGGCGAAGCAGGAGAAGGCGGCGGAGTCCGCACCGCCCGCCGCCGCCAAGTCCGAGGCGCCTCAGCCCAAGGCTGCGCCGGCCGCGCCGCAGCCCGTCGCCGAACCGGACCCGGAGGTGCCTGCCGGCACCGAGATGGTGACGCAGACCATCCGTGAAGCCTTGCGCGATGCCATGGCCGAAGAGATGCGTCGCGACGCCGACGTGTTCGTGATGGGCGAAGAGGTCGCCGAATATCAGGGCGCCTACAAGGTCAC
>JAEYTQ010000014.1 GCA_023433965.1 Pseudomonadota bacterium
ATCATCATGGTCGTCGGCGCGCTCGCCGGGCGAACCGGCGAGGTTCACCATCAGGTCGGGGACGTCGACGAAGGCCGGCGGTTTGGGCGGCGGCGCGGCCTCGGCATGGTGCTCGCCCTCGCCGTGACGGAAGAGGAAGAACCAGGTCGCAGCACCGCCGCCGAGCACGGCGAGCACGCCGACGACGATGATGATGAGCTTGAGCTTGTTCTTCGGCGGAGCGGCTTCCGCGCCCTCGGCGGCTGCGCCGCCTTCTTCATTCTCTGCCATGTGTGCCGCGCTCGTTCATCTCTCAAAGGGGTCGAAAGAGCGAAGCCTCCTGGCAGACCGTGACGCAGTACGAATGCCCCCAGCGCAATGCGCTCCTCTGATGCACAAACGCTACGGTAATAATGGTTAACGGAATCTTTCGATTGAGCCTCCGCTAGGAAAAATCTGCCGGGCAAGCATGGCTAACAGAACCTTTCTGCCGCCCTCCCCGACCCCTCCAAAGTCCACAAGACATTGAAAGCATTAATTTTTCCCAGTTGGCACGGCTTTCGCTGAGAAAGGGCCGAGACCTCACGGTTTGGGAGAACCAGACGGTCTCGGTCACGGGTTCGCCAAGGCGCTTGGGAGAGCGAATTGGCAGATCCCATTCAGGGGAGATTTCCGATGCAGAACGCGCGTCTGATCGGCTTGTCACGGCAGATGACGTTGGAGCGGCAGATCGATGTCATCGCCAACAACGTCGCCAATGCCAACACCAACGGCTTCAAATCCGACCATTCGCTGTTCGAGGAGTACCTGAACTCGAACGCGCGTGAGGACAATTTCATCGGCCGCGACCGCCAGGTCTCCTATGTCCATGACCGCGGCACCTTCCGCAACATCAGCCAGGGACCGCTGGAGCCGACCAACAATCCGCTCGACATGGCGATCAACGGCGGCGCCTATTTCGCGGTGCAGGCTAACGGCGGCGAGTTCTACACCCGCGACGGCAAGTTCTCGCTGAACAGCACCGGCCAGCTCGTCACCGCGGACGGCAATCTCGTGCTCGGCAATGCCGGCCCGATCACCTTCCAACCCACCGACCACGACATCAATGTCGCGCCTGACGGCACCGTCACCGTGCTCGAGGGCACGGCGCGGACCGACTCGATCCGCGGCAAGATCCGCATGGTCTCGTTCGACGATCCGACCAGGTTGACCAAGCTCGGCGCCAATCTCTATGCCGCCGGCGCGGCAAACCCGCAGGCCGAGACCAAGTCCACCCTGCAGCAGGGCTACGTCGAGAAGTCGAACGTGAATGCGGTCAGCGAGATGACCCGCATGGTCGAGGTGATGCGCAGCTACGCCGCGGTCGCCAATTTGCTGCAGCAGCAGAGCGACCTCCACAGATCGGCGATCGAGAAGCTCGCCGACGTTCCGGCCTGATCGAAGGAGAACTGACATGCAGGCGCTTCACACCGCAGCGACCGGAATGGCGGCACAGGAACTCAACGTTCAGGTGATCTCCAACAACATCGCGAACCTGCGCACCACCGGCTTCAAGAAGCAGACGGCGGCGTTCCAGGACCTGATCTACGAGCACGTCCGCCGCGTCGGCGCCCAGTCGTCGGACCAGGGCACCATCCTGCCGGTCGGCGTCGACATCGGCGGCGGCGTCAAGACCGTCGGCACGCCGCGCAGCATGACGCAGGGCACGCTGTCGCAGACCGGCAACGACCTCGATCTCGCGATCTCGGGCGAGGGCTTCTTCAAGATCCTGATGCCCGACGGCACCTTCCAGTACACCCGCGACGGCACCTTCCAGATGGACAATCAGGGCCGCGTCGTGACCGCGCAGGGCAACCCGGTGCAGCCCACCATCACCATCCCGAACAACGCCTCGGGTATCGCCGTGAGCGAGCAGGGCCAGGTTTCGGTGACGTTGCCGGGCTCGACGACCTCCTCGATCGTCGGCCAGATCGGCGTGACGCGCTTCATCAACAAGGCGGGCCTGCAGCCGGTCGGCAACAACCAGTTCACCGAGACCCCGTCGTCCGGCGCGCCGCAGGATGGCACCGCGAACACCGAGGGTTACGGCAAGCTCACCCAAGGCAGCCTCGAGCAGGCCAATGTCGACGTCGTCTCGGAGATGAGCGACCTGATCGCCGCCCAGCGAGCTTACGAGATGAACGCCAAGGTGATCAGCGCCGCCGACCAGATGATGCAATCGACCACGGCGCTGTTCCGCTGAGGTGATGACCATGATCCGCGCCACCCTCGCCACCATCTCCGCCCTTCTCGCGCTGGCCTTGCCCGCAGCAGCCGCCGACGATTTCATCCCCTCACCGGCCCTGCGCGCAAGCGTCTCCGTGACCTCCGACGTGGTGCGGATCGGCGATCTCGTCGACAACGCCGGATCGGCCGCACAGATCCCGGTCTACCGCTCGCCCGATCTCGGCACCACCGGCACGCTGACGGTCGGCCAAGTACTCGCGGTGTTGCGGGCAAAGCAGGTGATCGGCGTCATGACCGGCGACATCAAGGAGGTTCAGGTCACCCGCCTCGCCCGCACGCTCGCGAGCAAGGACATCGAAAACGCGATCGCCGGCGCGCTCGAGCGCCGCTTCGGCCTCGGAGATGCCGCCAACATCACCGTCACCTTCGATCGCAGCGTCGGCGACACCCGCCTGGAAGCCTCCAACACCGGCGCGCTGCAACCGGTCGCAACCCGTTACGATGCCCGCAGCGGTCGTTTCGACATCGCCTTCGAGATCGCCAACGACGGCAATCCGAGCCCGACCAAGCTGCGCTTCACCGGCACCGCGATCGAGACCGTGGAAGTGGCCGTGCTGACCCGCGACATCGACCGCACCGAGCTTCTGAAATCCTCCGACCTTTCGATGGAGCGCCGGCCGAAGGCCGAGGTCACCGGCGAGCCCGCCTCGCGCGAGCGCAGCATCGGCATGCAGCTGCGCCGAGCGATGCGGGCAGGCACGCCGGTCCGCGCCGCCGACATCGTCAAGCCCGACTTCGTGGTGCGGGACCAGGCCGTCACCATCATCTACCAGGTGCCCGGCCTCTATCTCACCACGCGCGGCAAGGCGATCGAGAGCGGCGCCGAGGGCGACAGCGTCAGCGTGCTCAATCTGCACTCCAAGCGCACGCTGAGCGGCATCGTCACCGGCCGCGGCCAGGTCACGGTGCAGGGCGCAAGCCACTCCGCGCCGATGGCGCCGGCGGTCGAGCAGACCTCGTCGATCAAGCGTGACGAGATGCCCGCTGCCGCAGCCCTCGCACAAAGCCTGGTCCAGCCGGCAAACCCGGCCCAGATCGCCCAAGCCCAGATTCCGCAAGCTCGCCTCCCGCAGGCGCCAGCCAAGTCAGAGTAAGTCATGTCCAGCTTCAGTTCGGTTTCCCGCCTGCGTCGCACCGCGATCTCTGCCCTGCTGCTTGCAACCTGCGCCTTGGCGAGCGGCTGCTCCTCGATCGACCGCCTGTCGCAGATCGGCGAACAGCCGAAGCTGTCGGCGATCGACAACCCGACGACGCAGCCCGGCTACAAGCCTGTCCAGATGCCGATGCCGAAGCCGGAAGTCGCCTCGTACAATCCGAACTCGCTGTGGCGCAACGGCAGCCGCGCTTTCTTCAAGGACCAGCGCGCCCGCCAGGTCGGCGACCTCCTGACGGTGGCCGTGAACATCACCGACAAGGCCAACATCGAGAACGACACCTCGCGCAGCCGCACCAACAAGGAAGATTCCGGGATCACGAACTTCATCGGCGCCCAGACCATCACCCAGGCGAACAAGATCCTGCCCGGCCGTCTCCTGACCGCCGACTCGACCTCGTCCAGCGAGGGCAAGGGCAGCGTCGACCGCAAGGAAGCCCTGCAGACCAACGTCGCCGCCGTGGTGACCCAGGTGCTGCCGAACGGCAATTTGGTCGTCGAAGGCAAGCAGGAGATCCGCGTCAACTTCGAAATTCGCGAGCTGATCGTCGCCGGCATCGTCCGCCCCGAGGACATCCAGAGCGACAACACCATCGATTCCACCAAGATCGCCCAGGCCCGCATCGCCTATGGCGGCCGCGGCCAGATCACCGACGTGCAGCAGCCGCGCTACGGCCAGCAGGTCATGGACGTGCTGCTGCCCTTCTAAGAATCGCCCGAGCTCCCACATCGTGTTCGCGAACCTAGGCGCGAACGACGATGTACTACGCGGCCCTCGCTAGCTCCCCTGGCGAGGGCCGCATGTATTCTGGTGGTTAGCGGAGCCCCTCACGTGAACTCCGCCTCCACCACGCCGAGCCCATCCAGCTCCATCCGCACCTTGTCGCCGGCCTTCAGCCACAGCGTCTTCACCAAGCTGCCGGTGAGCACGAGCTGTCCCGCATGCAGGCCCTTGCCTTCGGCGGCGAGATGGTTGGCGAGCCAGGCGAGTGCGTTGTGGGGATGGCCGAGCACGTCGGCGCCGGTGCCCTGGCTGACCTCCTCGCCGTTGACGATGGCGCGGCCCTTCACCGCCTTGAGGTCCGGCACTGACGAGCGCGGAACCGGCGGACCCAGCACGCAGCCGGCGGCGAAGAAATCGTCGGCGATCAAGGTCGGCGCGCCCATCGTCTCCCATTTCACGTAGCGGTCGTCGACGATCTCGATCGCGGGCTGATAGGCCTCGACCGCTTCGCCGACCCATTCGGCCGTGAACGGCGCCTCGCCGGCGGCGAGGTCCCGCTTCAGCCGCACCGCGATCTCGCATTCGACGCCGACACGGACATAGTCGGAGGCGGCAAGCCTGGCGCCGCTGTCATGGACGCCCTTCTGGAACACGCCGCCGCCGCAAGGGTGCGGAATGCGGATATAGCCGTGCATCACCTGGCTGGTGCAGCCGATCTTGTAGCCGACGAGCGGGCCGACATGGGGCAGCAGCAGATCGTGCAGCGCGCGCTGGACCTGATAGCCCTCGACTTCATCAGCTGGAGGCCGCTCCAGCGCCGCCAGCGGGGCATGGTTGCGGCGCGCCAGCGCGATCGCCTTTGCGGCTTGGAGAATCCTGTCCATCGGCGCCGCCTCCCACGCTACGCAAGGCGGCACTTCAGCATCCCCGCTCCGGCCTGACAAGCACGGGCAACGGTCAGCCTCACGCGAACTCGAGCAGGACAGGCTGGTATCCCGAACTGCCTTTGCAGAGAAGCCCCTGCGGGTGGAGTACGAACTGACGGATGCCGCCTCCGGCCTGTTCCCCGCGTTTAAGGAAATATTGAGTTGGTCCAGGTTTTATGGAGATAGCCGCCTTGCCACGCCGCGGCAGGCCTGATTGCAGCGATGCTTGATGCAACTGCATCAGCGTCTCAAATCCCGACTCGATCCCGTTGATCCGACTCGGAAAATCTCCCACACCTGAAGTGAAGGCTATTTCTCATCCGAACTCACGTGAGCTCAGAGCAATCGAGCCTAGCCCGTTGATCGCGATTCACTTTTCGTGATGGCGCTCTCGCGTCGATGGACGCAGTGGCAAACAAACGCCGGGCACGGCGCGAAACGGCGCCTGCCTCCAAAAACAAAGAGCCGCATCGCTGCGGCTCGGCTCTATTCGTCGCGGTAAACCTTCTCGCGTTTCTCGTGCCGCTCCTGCGCCTCCACCGAGAGCGTCGCGATGGGCCGGGCCTCGAGCCGCTTCAATGAGATCGGCTCGCCGGTTTCCTCGCAATAGCCATAGGTGTTGTCCTCGATACGCTGGAGCGCGGCGTCGATCTTGGCGATCAGCTTGCGCTGGCGGTCGCGGGCACGGAGTTCGATGGCACGATCGGTCTCGGACGAGGCCCGATCGGCGAGATCGGGATGGTTGACGTTCTCCTCCTGCAGAGCCTGAAGGGTGAGCTTGGACTCTTTGAGGATCTCATCCTTCCAGGCAAGGAGCTTCAGGCGGAAGTACTCCTTCTGCCGGTCGTTCATGAAAGGCTCTTTGTCGGTCGGTCGGTAGTTTTTCAACTTTTCCAAGGGAGGCCTATCTTCCTAAGCAACGACTCGTGGACGGACCGAGGGTCCGCTGAGCCGGGCCTTATATAGTGGCCTCCCGTGACAGACAATGTTTCCCTCGCCGCCCGGTCCTCGCCCCCAAGCCCTTGCACAGGAAGGTCTAATCCTGGGGGGCTCGGGAGACGGCTGGCTTAATAGCCGACCGTGAAGCGCTGCTTCGGATGGGCCGGCCGTTCGATCTCGTCGGCGAGCGCGATGGCGTAGTCGGCGAAGGTGATCCAGCTCTTGCCGTTCGCATCTGCGAGAAGCTGGTCGGTCCCGAGCCGGAACTTGTCCGTGCGTTCCCCCTCGATGAAGAGCGCCGACGGCGAGATGAAGGTCCAGTTCAGGTCTTTTTCCTCCCGCAGCAGATCCAGGAAGGCCGAACCCGCCTCCGCTTCGGCCTTGTATTGGGCCGGGAAATTGGGGGTCGTGACCAGCTTCACACCGGGGGCAACCTCAAGGCTCCCGGCGCCGCCGACTACGAGGTAGCGACCGACCTTGGAGTCCTTCGCCGCTCCGATCAGCTTGGATGCGTCGCTGGCCAGGAAGTGCACGGAACTCACCGCGACGTCGTGCCCGGTCCACAGCTTGGCGAGCCCGGCTTGATCGAGCACGTCGCCCTTGATCGGCGTCACGTTTGGAAGGGCCGCGATCTTCTCTGGGTTGCGGGCGATGGCCGTGACCGTGTGGCCGCGACGGGACAATTCCTTGGTGATCTCCGACCCGGCACGGCCCGAGGCGCCGGCAACTGCGATTTTCATGGGAGGCTCCTTTGCGTGGTAACTAGCAGAAACTAGATATCGCAAAGAATGCTGGTGTTAAGAGAGCACTTTGTGCTTACCTGATTACACCGAGGTAACTGATCACGTGCAACCGAGCGGCGGATGCCAGCAACGGTATCGATCCGAGGACTGCAGATGAAACCCGACGTCTATGCAGCCAACTGCCCCACCCGCCAGATCCTCGATCGCGTCGGCGACAAATGGGCCGTGCTGATTCTCTTGCTCCTGCGCGAGGAGCCGATGCGCTTCAATCAGTTGCGCCGCGCGATTGAAGGCATCTCGCAGAAGATGCTGAGCCAGGTTCTCAAATCGCTGGACCGCGACGGC
>JAEYTQ010000171.1 GCA_023433965.1 Pseudomonadota bacterium
CGGCCTCGCCGCATTTCTTCGGCGACCAGCCTCGCCGCCGCGACATCCTGGCCGCCTTTGCGGCCGGAAAGCAGCCTGATTTCTCACGCGGATTTGCCAGCCGGCCGCAGACCCGCGGCAGCAGCGAGCTCGCCGGCACCGAATATCAGGACGGCTGGGGCGCGCATTGTTCCCTGGCCATTCAGGGATCGGGAATGCCGGACAGGAGTTTTACGTCATGGAGCTGTGCTAACGGTCTCACCTGTCAGGCCGCCGCGGCCTCGCGCCGCATCGGCATGTGCTTCATCAAGACGCGTTAGCGCGCAAGGCCAACAAGCGATTTGGGTGATTCATGACGAATACCAGCGAGGCCAACAAGGAGCGCAACCGCGAAATCGCGCGCAATGAGGAAGCCAAGCAGGTCGCCGGCAGCACACGCGTCAGCGTCTGGGCCATCGCGATGGCCGTCATCGTCGGCGGCCTCCTGTTCACGCTCGGCTGGTTGGGGTTGAGGTAGGCGGTGCCTCATTTGGCGTAGTTCGCCATCCGCTGTCCCGGCAGCAGCTCATAGGCCGGTTTCCAGCCCGGCAGCGCGGCCATGCGGTCGAGCCAGGCATGGATGGCCGGATGGCTCTCCGCGAAATCGAAGCCGTGCTCGTCGCTCGGATAGTGCAGATAGGCCATCATCGAGATGTCGGCAACCGTCGGCCTTGCGCCGATCGCGAAGGCGTTGTGCTGGAGGTGTCCGTCGAGAATGCCGAGAAAATCCTCGAGCCGCCGGCGAAAATGCTTCAGCACCTGCGGGTCGTTCTTCTCGGTAAAGGCGCGCATGAAGCGATACGTCGCCATGTAACCGGTGAGCTTGTGGTTGTCCCAGAACAGCCAGCGCAAGAGTTCGAATTTCTCGTCATCCGATTCTGCGTCGAAACGGCCGTACTGATCGGCAAGCTTGAGCAGGAGAGGCGCCGTCTGCGTCATCTTCGCGCCGTCGATCTCGAGCACGGGAATCTCACCCATCTCGTTCACGGCCTTGCGCCACTCCGCCGTGCGGGTGACTCCGCCGGCGAAATCAGTCCACACCGGCTCGAATCTTTCGCCGCACAGCGTCAGCATCAATGCGAGCTTGTAGCTGTTGCCTGACTCGGGGAAATAGTGGAGGCGGTAGTGGGGCATCGAACGCTCCTTGCTTTCGGGGACGCAGACAGTGATATTACATATGATCCGCATAGCAGAACATTTGTTCTGTCGTTGGTCAAGGGCTGGATGCTAGGCGCCGGATGAGCAGGGATTCAAAAACAGAGTCGGGCGAGCGCGAGCGGTCCCTGATGCAGGCGACGCTCCGCATCATCGGGCGACATGGGCTGGACGGCGTGACTCACCGGGCGGTCGCGGCCGAAGCCGGGGTTTCGCTCGGTGCGGTCACGCATCATTTCGGCCTCCGTGACGCGCTGGTAGAGGCGGCGCTGCAGTTCGCCTTGGCGCGCGAGGTCGGCCGACTGCGTGCGTTGGCCCTCAGTCTTCAGGATAAGGCATTCGAGGTCGAGGACTGGATCGATGCGCTGGTCGACTTCTATGTCCGAGAGCTCGGCACAGAAGCCGAGACGCATATCGCCTGCTATGAGGCCTTCATGGCTGCCGCGAGGCAACCTCGCTATCGGCCCGTCGTCGCCGAGTGGTTCGACACGTGGCGACAGAGTGCGGAGCTTGCGCTGAAAGCCGCTAAGTCACCAAGCCCACGCCGCCACGCCGAGTTGTTCGTCTCGGCGTTGATCGGCCTGCTGTTTCGTCAACTCGCCACGCCCAGAGCCGGCTTCCGACGTGAGGCGAAGGCGGAGCTGTTGGACTTGGTGGGCGGCTTGATCGCGCGGAAGTGACGCCGGCGCGCCGGCCTATCCCACCGCCCCCTTCGACCGCAGCTGCTTGATCGCCGCTTCGTCGAACCCCGCGCCGCGCAAGATCTCGTCACTGTGCTCGCCGACGGCCGGCGGCTTGCGCGGCTGCACCTTCTTGGCGCCGTCGATCCAGATCGGGCTGTTGACGGTGAGCATGGTGTCGTTCTCGAACGGCACCAGCACCTCGTTGTCGAGCATTTGCTTGTCGTTGGGGATGTCGTCCAGAATGGCGACGACGCCGAAGACAAGGCCGTTGCCGTCGAGGATCTTGCGCCATTCGGCGAGATCTCTGGTCGCAAAGGTCTCGTCCAGAATCTTGATCAGCTCGACCGAGCGGGCGTGACGGTCGGCCTTGGTGACGAAGCGAGGGTCGTCGATCAGATCCTCGCGTCCGAGGCACTTCGCCAGCGTCGGAAACTGCTTTTCCTCGTTCAGCAGCGACAGGATCAGCCAGCGGCCGTCCTTGCACTGGTAGTGGTTGGCCACTGCGTTCAGCGCGCGCTCGCGCGGGCGGCGCTCGCCGAATTTGGCGCCGCACAGCTTGGCCTGCGCCAGCACGCTCGCGGCCCACACCCCGTTCGCCATCAGGTTGGAGGCGACGTGTGAGCCCTTGCCGGTCTTCTCGCGCTGATACAGCGCGGTGACGATCGCGCCGTAGAAGGCCATGGCGCAGGGATGGTCGCCCATGCCGGCGACCGAGCGGGCCGGCGTGGTGTCGGTGTCGGCGCGGACGAGATCCATCAGGCCGGAGCGGGCCCAATAGGCGTTGCTGTCGAAGCCGGGCTTGTTGGCTTCCTCGCCTTTCTCGCCGTAGCCGGTGAAGGAGGCGTAGATCAGCCGGTCGTTGAGATGGGCGAGGTGGTCATAGGTGATGCCGAGCTTGGCGCGCACCGGCGGCGGCATGTTGGTGATGAAGACGTCGGCCTCCGCCACCAGCTTGTAGAGCACGGCCTGCGCTTCCGGCTTGGCGAGGTCGAGCGCGATGCTCTTCTTGTTGCGCGCCTCCAAGAGCCAGGCGAAATTGTGCTCGCCGGTGGGATAGCCCGGCAGGTTCGGCAGGTTGCGATAGGGATCGCCGGCGCCGGGCGGCTCGATCTTGATGACGTCGGCGCCGAAATCCGACAGCACGGTCGCGGCAGCCGGTGCTGCGATGAAGCTCGCGCAGTCCAGAACCTTCAGGCCGGCAAAAATGCCCTTCTCCATCGCGGCGTCGCTCCCTCGCTTCAGTCGTTTCCCGCGCGCTGGAATTGGCGCAGGCCGGTCATGGCAGCATTAGACCGATGTTTTGCCGGGATGCAACGGCGCCTGGCGCAGGGCCTCACTCCTCTCCCGCAAGCAACGCGGCGTTGCCACCCGCCGCCGCCGTGTTGATCGTCACGGTTTGCTCGGTGGCGAAGCGCACGAGGTAGTGCGGGCCGCCGGCCTTGGGGCCGGTTCCGGACAGGCCGTTGCCGCCGAACGGCTGCACGCCGACCACGGCCCCGATCATGTTGCGGTTGACGTAGATATTGCCGATCTGGACGCGGTCGATGACGGCCTCGATGGTGTCGTCGATGCGAGAGTGGATGCCGAGCGTGAGCCCGTAGCCGGTGCGCTCGATTGCCTGCAACACGTGTTCGAGGTTTTGGGCGCGATAGCGCACGACATGCAGGATCGGGCCAAAGACCTCCTCGGTGAGCTGGCCTGCGTCCTTCAGCTCGAAGATGTGCGGCGCGACGAAGCAGCCTTCCGGCGCGGCCCCGGCGAAGTGCAGCTTCGCTTCGCTCTTCATCCGAGCGATATGGGCATCGAGGCGCTGCTTGGCCTCCATGTCGATCACCGGCCCGACATGGGTCGGGACATCAGAGGGATCGCCAAGCCGCAATTCGCGCGCCGCGCCCGCGATCATCTCGATCATGCGATCGGCGACGTCCTCCTGCACGAACAACAGCCGCAGCGCCGAGCAGCGCTGGCCGGCGCTGCGGAAGGCCGACGTCACGACGTCGTCTGCGACCTGCTCCGGCAGCGCGGTCGCATCCGCGATCATCGCGTTGATGCCGCCGGTCTCGGCGATCAGCGGCACGATCGGCCCCTCCTTGGCGGCGAGCGTGCGGTTGATGCTGCGCGCCACCTCGGTCGAGCCGGTGAAGACGACGCCCGCGATATCCGGATGCGCGGTCAGCACGGCCCCGATGCGGCCGTCACCCGTGACGAGATGCAATGCACTTGTGGGGATGCCCGCCTCGTGCAGCAGCGCGACGGCCTCACGCGCGATGCGCGGCGTCTGCTCGGCAGGCTTTGCGACCACGCTGTTGCCGGCCATCAGCGCGGCCGTGACCTGGCCAAGGAAGATCGCGAGCGAAAAATTCCATGGCGAGATCGCGACGAACACGCCGCGGCCGCGCATGGCCAGCGCATTGCTCTCGCCGGTCGGGCCGGGCATGGCGGCATCGACGCCGAACAGCTTGCGGCCCTGCGCGGCGTAGTAGCGGCAGAAGTCCGCGGCCTCGCGCAGCTCCGAGAGCGCGTCGTCGAGCGTCTTGCCGCCTTCGGCTTGCAGCAGCGCAATGAAATGCGCGCTGCGGCTCTCCAGCAGATGCGCCGCCTGCTCCAGCGCCGCCGCGCGAGCGCCCGCCGGGGTCCGGCTCCAGCCGGCAAAGCCGGCGCGCGCAGCAACTACGGCCGCGCTGGCCTGCTCCCGCGTCGCGTCGGTGACCGGCTCGAGATCGGTGCGGTCGGCCCTGACCTCCGCCAGCAATCGGTCGAGCGCGGCACGCTCGCCGAATTCGACGCCACGTGAATTGCGCCGCTCCGGCGCAAAGAGATCGCCCGGCAGCGGGATGCTGGGATGGGCCGCCGCCTGCGGCCGGCCGAGCGCATCCGCCGGGCGCTGCAGCAGCGCCGCAACAGGCACGCGATAATCGGCCGCCTGCGCCACGAACGAGGAGTTGGCGCCGTTCTCGAGCAGCCGCCGCACCAGATAGGCGAGCAGATCCCGATGGCTGCCGACCGGCGCGTAGGTGCGGTAGGCGATGGCGGGATGATCTTTTGCCAGCTGCTCGTACAGCGCCTCGCCCATGCCGTGCAGGCGCTGGAATTCGAACCCGCTGCTATCAGCGGCGAGCTCGAGCACGGTCGCGACCGTCAGGGCGTTATGGGTGGCGAATTGCGGGAAGATGCGCGGCCGCAAGGCGAGAAGCTTCGTTGCGCAGGCGACGTAGTTCAGATCGGTCATCGC
>JAEYTQ010000193.1 GCA_023433965.1 Pseudomonadota bacterium
TCCTATCTCGGCAGCATGGCGGGCTTCGTCGAGTTTCATCTGCTCAAGGGGCCGGTCGCCGAGGACCACACGCTGTACTCATCGCATACCGTGTGGGTCGACAAGGCGGCTTTCGAGGCCTGGACGCACTCGGAGGAATTCCGCCGTGCCCATGCCCGCGCCGACAACAAGACCGGCGAGAGCCTCTATCTCGGCCACCCCAAGTTCGAAGGCTTCGAGGTCATCATGACCGAGCGCAAGGCGAGCGCGGCCGCTTGAGGCGGCTGGTGGAGGAGGCGGATATGCTGAGCACAGATCTTGCCGATCTCAGGGCGCATATGGCGGACAATCCCGGCGCGGTGATCGAGGACGTTGCGCGCGAGCGCCGCGTCACGCCGCGCGCGGTGATCGACGCGCTGCCGCCGTCCATGGTGCGCATGGGAAGCGGCGAACATTTCGCCGCCGCCATGCAGGACATCTCGGAATGGGGCGAGGTCACCCTGATCGTTCACACCGATGATGCGATCTTCGAGTTCACCGGGACCGTTCCCGCGGGCGAGATCGGCCGCGGCTATTTCAACCTGATGCAGCCGAAAGGCCTGCATGGCCATCTCCGCCACGAGCGCTGCGCGGGCGTCGCCTTCGTCGAGCGGCCATTCATGGGTAAGTCCTCGGCCTTCGTCGCGTTCGTCAACGCCGACGGTGGCATCATGTTCAAGGTGTTCGTCGGCCGCGACGAGACGAGGGCGTTGCGCGCGGACCAGCTGGCGCGGTTCCGCGGGCTTGCTGACCGCGTCGCGGCGAAGCCTTCGGCGTAACCTCTATCTGTCGGGAGATCAGGATGCAGGGCATTTCCAAGCTTCGGCACGTGATCCTCACCGTCGTGCTGACGGTCGCGCCGGCGCCGGCCTTCGCGATCGACCAGGCGCTGTTGCCGCGCAATCTGTCGCCCTGGGGCATGTTCGTTGGCGCCGACATCATCGTGAAGATCGTGATGGTCGGGCTCGCCATCGCCTCGCTGGTGACCTGGACGGTTTGGCTCGCCAAGACGATCGAGCTGCGCCGCAAGGGTGCCCTCGCCCTGGAACGCACGCGTGCGCTCGAAGGCAAGCTGACCCTGGTCGAGGCGTCCGCACGGGCCGGCGATGCACGCGACGCCGTCGCTCAGCTGATCCAGTCCTGCGCCAGGGAAGCGGAGCTCTCCGGCGGCATCCTCGACGACGGCCTGCAGGAGCGCGTCGCGCTGCGGCTGGAGCGGATCGAGGCGGCGATGTCCAGGCAGATCGCGCGCGGCACCGGCGTGCTCGCGACCATCGGCGCCGTCGCGCCGTTCGTCGGCCTGTTTGGCACGGTCTGGGGCATCATGAATTCCTTCATCGGCATCTCCGAGAGCCACACCACCAGCCTCGCCGTGGTCGCGCCGGGCATCGCCGAGGCGCTGCTCGCCACCGCGCTCGGGCTCGTCGCCGCGATTCCGGCGGTCGTGATTTACAATCATCTCGTCCGCGGCATCGCCAATTACCGCGCCCTGCTCGGCGATGCCTCGGCGCAGCTGATGCTGCTGGTGAGCCGCCATCGCGACCACGGCCATTTCCGTCTGGCGCGGGCAGCGGAGTAGGCCATGGCCGCGAAGCTCGGCGCATCGAAGCTCGGCTCGCGTGGCGAGGCGAGCGATCTCGACGTCACCCACGAGATCAACGTCACGCCGTTCATCGACGTGATGCTGGTGCTCTTGATCATCTTCATGGTGGCGGCCCCACTCGCCACCGTCGACATCGGCGTCGATCTGCCGGCAACTGCGGCCGAGCCGGCGCCGCGGCCCGACAAGCCGGTCTTCGTCACCGTCAAGCCGGACCTTTCGATCGCGGTCGGTGAGGATGTCGTCGGTCGCGACGCGCTCAGCATCTCCCTCGACGCCGCCACCAAGGGCCGCAAGGACGAGCGCATCTATCTGCGCGCCGACAAGGCCGTCTCCTATGGCGACCTGATGGAGGTGATGAACACCCTGCGCAATGCCGGCTATCTCAAGGTCGCTCTGGTCGGCCTCGACGGACGCAGCTGATGGCGGCGAACGCCTTCGCCTTGCACCAGCCGCTCGGCGAGCGGGAGGGCGCGCGCTGGGTTGCTTCGGCGGCGGTGATCGTGGCCTTGCATGTGGCAGCCGCACTGCTCGCAATGAGCTGGCTCAAGTCACGGCCCGAGCAGGGTGTCAGCCTGCCCGCGATCATGATCGACATGTCGCCGGTCACCTCGGCGCCGCAGCCGACGCTGGACGACGTCGCGCCGGGGCCGCTGATGCAGGCGGCTGATGCCTCGCCGCCCGAGCCGGTGCAGCAGCAAGCCGTCGAGGAGACCATCGCGCCGACGCCGCCGCAGGAAAAGCCGGAGGTGGTCGCGCCACCGGAGCAGAAGCCGGAGCCCACCCCGGCAAAGCCCGAGCCGGCAAAGATCGTGCCGGTCGAAAAGCCAGCGCTTGAAAGGCCGAAAGTGGTCCGTCGCGAGGCGAAAAAGCGGTCCGACGCGACGCCGGCGCCGCGCGCCAGCGCACCACCGCGTGCCGAGCGCGAGGCGCCGCTGGCCTCCGCCATGAGTGCGGGGGCGACGGCTTCCGCGATCGCATCCTACAATCAGCGCGTCCGCGCCCATCTGATGCGCTTCCACTCGTATCCGGCCGGTGCCGGCGGCCAGCGCGGCGTCGCAAGGCTGAGCTTCACGGTCAGCCGCAGCGGGCAGGTGACGTCGAGCCGTCTCAGTGGCGCGTCCGGCGTCGCCGCCTTCGACGCTCAAGCCATGTCAATGGTCCGCCAGGCCTCGCCGTTCCCGCCGTTTCCGGATGAGATCAAGAACGCCTCGATGAGCTTCACGATTCCGGTTGAGTTTACGGTGAGATGAGGATGCCCTCTCACTCCTCCTCCCCGTTCTGACGGGCCGAGACGAGCTTCGCTGCGCTCGCAGTGACCACGGGGATGTGCCGCTGTCGATTCCAACCCTCTCCCCGTAAGAACGGGGAGAGGGAGAGAGAGACTCGCCTCACTTCGCCTTCAGGAAATCGGCGACGTCGAGCAGCACGAACTCGTTGTCGTCGGCCTTGTTGGGATCGCGGCTCGAGGAGAACGGCAGGTTGTTGTCGTTGCCGACGATGATGTGGGTGTCGTCGACGCGGTCGACGTTCTCGATGGTGAAGAACGGGAAGGTGTAGACGCCGTCGTTGAGCGGCTTGCGCGCCTTCTTGTCGGGATCCCTGATCTTCATCAGGTCGATATAGCCGATCTTGCGCACGGGTTTGCCGACATTCGCGTCGGTCAGCTCGATCTTGTAGACGCGCTTGAACTTGGCGAGGTCAGGGAAGCAGTTCTCGCCGCGCTGGCCTTGCGGGCAGGCCTTGTCGGCGGTGCCTTCGCCGTTGTCGCGCTCGATGATGAGGCCCGCCGTCGGGTCGATCATGTTGAAGTCGCCGATGGCGTTGCCGTTCTGCTCGAACACATATTGCCAATGGCGGCCGGTGAACTTTTCCGAGGCGACGTCGAATTCGAGGATGCGGGCGGCTTCCTTGCCCTCGACCTTCACCCAGTCCTTCTTCTCGGCGTCCCACAGCGGTCCTTCGAGCAGGCCGTAGAGGAACTTGCCGTCCTTCGACGACGCAAAGCCCTCATAGCCCTTGGAACGGCGGAGGTTGACGTTGGTGTAGGTCGCGCCCGGCGCGGCCGGCGTCCCCACGGCCCAATTGTCCGGCGAGCGCACCGGCTTGCCGTCGGCAATCGTCTCGAATACGCCGAGAACCTTGCCGCTCTTGTCGGCCTTCAGGATGTAGGGGCCGAACTCGTCGCCGATCCAGAAGCTATCGCCGATGATCTGGAAACCTTCGGTGTCGAAATCGGAGCCGGTGAGATAACGCTTCGGGGTGTCCTCATGCAGGATGCGGAAGGGGACCTTCTTGTCGGGATCGTGCAGGAAGATGGTCTCCAGCCGCTCGATCTTGCCGTTGGCCCAATCCATCTTGTAGCGATTGAGGTACAGCATCGAGTCCGGCGAGTTGGCGCGCGCGCCCATGCCGTTGTCGGCGATGACCCAGAAGCTGCCGTCGGGCATGGTCTTAATGCCGGAATGGCCCTGCAGCGGCTGGCCCTTGAACGGCAGCGACACGCCGGTCGGTCGCTCATAAGACTTGCCCATGACGGTGCCGAGCGCGTCGACACGCTTGCCGGTGGTGTATTTGCCTGCGGATCTGAGGTCGGCGGGTGCGTCAGCCGGTGCATCGATGAATGTTTCGGCCGGCATCACCACGTGGCCGGCGAGCTTGGCCGGGAATTCGCCTTCGCTCTGCGCCAGCGCAGAACTGGCGGCGAGAATGATCGTTGCGACGGTGCTGAGAAAAGTCGCGCGCATGTGCGTCTCCTGTTGGCGGACGCAACGCTTATGCGGACGGCAGATTGCAGTTTTGTGAAGCCGGGCCAAACGCCGCAACCCACCCCTCTCCTCCAACGATGTGGAGAGGGGACAGTGCGAGGCTACTCCTTCACCGCGCCGGTCAGGGACGACACGTAGTAATCCACGAACAGCGAGTAGAAGATCGCGACCGGCAGCGAGCCGAGCAGCGATCCCGCCATCAGCGCGCCCCACTGGTAGACGTCGCCGGTGACGAGCTCGGTCAGGATCGCGACCGGCACGGTCTTGTTGGCGCCGCTCTGGATGAAGGCGAGCGCGTAGATGAACTCGTTCCAGGACAGCGTGAAGGAGAAGATGCCGGCCGAGATCAGGCCGGGCACCGCCAGCGGCAGCGTGATCCGGCGCAGGATCTGGAGCCGCGTCGCGCCGTCCACCAGGGCGCATTCCTCGAGCTCGTAGGGGATCGACTTGAAATAGCCGATCAGCAGCCAGGTGCAGAACGGCACCAGGAAGGTCGGGTAGACCAGGATCAGCGCGATCGGGGAGTCGAACAGGCCGAACTGCACCACCACGGTGGCGAGCGGAATGAACAGGATCGAGGGCGGCACGAGATAGGCGAGATAGATGCCGAGGCCGACATAAGGACTGCCGCGGAATCGCAGGCGCTCGATGGCGTAGGCCGCCAGCGTGCTCGCGACCAGCGACAGCGTGGTCGAGCCGATCGCGACCAGCATCGTGGTCTTGAGCCAGTGCGGATAGGCGGTGTCGAACAGCAGATGCTTGATGTGGGCGAGCGTCGGCGAGGAGATCCAGAACGGGTTGTGATCCTTGTAATTCATCAGCTCCGCGTTCGGCTTGAACGAGGTGATCGCCATCCAGTAGAACGGGAACAGCAGGATCAGCACGAAGCAGCCGAGCGGCAGGTAGATCATCATCAGCCGCCGCAGCCCGGAATCCCAGGCCATGGTGTCTGGCACTGCCTTCGCGTTGGCGGTCGGTTGCGCGGCGGTGTCAGTCATTGGCCTCTCCCTGCTGCCATTTACGGCGCGCCAGGCCGAAATAGGAAAACAGCGTCGCGAACACCAGGAACGGGATCATCGACACCGCGATCGCGGCGCCCTCGCCGAGCTCGCCGCCGGCGATGCCGCGCTGGAAGGCCAGCGTGGCCAGGAGGTGGGTCGAGTTCACCGGGCCGCCGCGGGTGATGGCGTAGACCAGCTGGAAGTCGGTGAAGGTGAAGATGATCGAGAAGGTCATGACGATGGCGAGGATCGGCATCATCATCGGGAAGGTGATGTAGCGGAAGCGTTGCCAGGCGCTGGCTCCGTCCAGCATCGCGGCCTCGTAGAGCGAGGGCGAGATGGTCTGCAGGCCGGCCAGCAGCGAGATCGCGACGAAGGGAATGCCCCGCCAGATGTTGGCCGCGATCAGCGAGAAGCGCGCCGGCCAGGGCGAGCCGAGGAAGTCGATATTGCTGTCGCGCCAATGCAGCACGTCGACCAGAAGGTAGGAGATGATCGAGAACTGCGGATCGTAGATCCACCAGAACGCCAGCGCCGAGAGCACGGTCGGCACGATCCAGGGCAACAGGATGATCGCGCGCAGCAGGCTCTTGAACGGAAAATGGTTGTTGAGCAGCAGCGCGAGCCAGAAGCCGAGCGCGAACTTCCCGAAGGTCGCAATGCCGG
>JAEYTQ010000198.1 GCA_023433965.1 Pseudomonadota bacterium
GCTCTATGCCGAGTTCAACAAGGCGTTCGCGACCGCCTATCAGAAGGAAACCGGCAAGAGCGTCGAGATCAAGCAGTCGCATGGCGGCAGCGGTTCGCAGGCGCGCGCGGTGATCGACGGGTTGCAAGCCGATGTGGTGACGCTCGCGCTGGCCTATGACATCGACGCCATCGCGAACAAGGGTCTCACCGCAGCCGATTGGCAGAAACGCCTGCCGCAGAACTCATCGCCCTATACGTCGACCATCGTGTTCCTGGTGCGCAAGGGCAACCCCAAGGGTATCAAGGATTGGGATGATCTGATCAAGCCGGGCGTTGCCATCGTCACGCCCAACCCGAAGACGTCGGGCGGCGCCCGCTGGAATTATCTCGCGGCCTGGGGCTTTGCGCAGAAGAAATACGGTTCGGCCGACAAGGCCAAAGAGTTCGTCGGGAAGCTGTTCCAGCAGGTGCCGGTGCTCGATACCGGCGCGCGGGGCGCGACCGTGACCTTCGTCGAGCGCGGCGTCGGTGACGTGCTGCTCGCCTGGGAGAACGAGGCGTTCCTGGCCCTGAAGGAGTTCGGTGCGAACAGGTTCGAGATCGTCTCGCCGCCGCAATCGATCCTCGCCGAGCCGCCGGTTACCATCATCGACAAGGTTGCCGCCAGAAAAGGCACCCGCAACGCGGCTGACGCTTACCTGCAATATTGGTATACGAAGGAAGCGCAAGAGATTGCCGCGCGCAATTTCTACCGTCCCCGCGACGCGGAAGTTGCTAAGAAGTACGAGAATGCCTTCGCCAAGGTCGAGCTGTTCACGATCGACGACGTCTTCGGCGGCTGGACCAAGGCGCAGAAGGAACATTTTGCCGACGGCGGCGTCTTTGACCAGATTTACAAGAACTGATCGGGCGCTGTCGGAGGGGCTAGGGCAGGGGGCCTGGTGAGCGCAGTTGCAGCACGACGCCGGACGTTGCCGGGCTTCGGTCTCACGATGGGCCTGACGTTATCCTGGCTGTCCGTCATCATCCTGATTCCGCTCGCCGGGCTGTTCCTGAAATCGTTCGAGCTCAGTCCCGAGCAGTTCTGGAACATCCTCTCCAGCCGCCGCACGCTGAACGCGCTCCGCGTCTCGTTCGGCCTCGCCTTCGCGGCAGCCTGCGTCAATCTGGTGATGGGCAGCATCATCGTCTGGGCGCTGGTCCGCTACCGCTTCCCGGGCCGCCGCATCTTCGATGCCATCGTCGACGTGCCGTTCGCGCTGCCGACGGCGGTCGCCGGCGTGGCGCTGACCGCGCTGTTCGCCGAGAAGGGCTGGTTGGGGGCGCCGCTCGCCGCGCTGGGCATCAAGGTGACGTTCACGCCGGTCGGCATCTTCGTCGCCATGATCTTCATCGGCATTCCCTTCGTGGTGCGCACGGTGCAGCCGGTGCTCCAGGATCTCGACCCCGAGATCGAGGAGGCCGCGGGTAGCCTGGGTGCCAGCCGCTGGCAGATCATTGTCCGCGTGATCCTGCCCTCGCTCGCGCCGGCGCTGCTGACCGGACTCGCACTCGCCTTCGCACGCGCCGTCGGCGAGTACGGCTCGGTGATCTTCATCGCCGGCAATCTGCCCAACGTCTCCGAGATCGCACCGCTCCTGATCGTGATCCGCCTGTCCGAATTCCGCTACGCCGATGCGACCGCGATCGCGGTGGTCATGCTCGTCGTCTCCTTCATCGTCATCTTCGCCGTCAACCGGCTCCAGCGCTGGGCGCAGAGCCGGATCCCGGCGCGTTGAGGCGGGACCATGGCGATGCAGATCGCAGACTCCGCTTCGCTCTCCTCGCCCGATGCGAGCGCACGTGCGCACGCGGCAGCGGCACGCGACAACCTTCGCACCGAGCCGAGGGCGGTGCGCATCGTCGTCATCGCCCTGGCGGTGCTGTTCCTCTCGGTCTTCGTCGTACTGCCGCTCGTGGTGGTGTTCGCCCAGGCGTTCTCGAGAGGAATCCTGGCCTATCTCGCCGCGCTCGCCGAGCCGGAAGCGCTCGCCGCGATCAGGCTGACCCTGCTGGTCGCCGCGATCTCGGTCGGGCTCAATCTCGTGTTCGGCCTTGTCGCCGCCTGGGCCATCGCCAAGTTCGAATTTCCGGGCAAGACCTTCCTGATCACGCTGATCGACCTGCCGTTCTCGGTCAGCCCGGTGATTTCGGGCCTCGTCTTCGTGCTGCTGTTCGGCGCGCAGGGCTATTTTGGCAGTTGGCTGCGCGAGCACGACATCCAGATCCTGTTCGCGGTGCCCGGCATCGCGCTCGCCACCACGTTCGTGACCTTCCCCTTCGTGGCACGCGCGCTGATCCCGCTGATGCAGGAGCAGGGCACGCAGGAGGAGGAAGCCGCGATCTCGCTCGGTGCTTCGGGTCTTCAGACCTTCTTCCGGGTGACGCTGCCCAACATCAAGTGGGGTGTGCTCTACGGTGTCCTGCTGTGCAATGCCCGCGCGATGGGCGAGTTCGGCGCCGTCTCCGTCGTCTCCGGCCACATCCGCGGCGAGACCAACACCATGCCGCTGCTGGTCGAGATCCTCTACAATGAATACCAGTTCGTCGCGGCCTTCGCGATCGCTTCGCTGCTGGCGATGCTCGCGCTGATCACGCTGATCGCAAAAACCATTCTCGAACGTCATCTGGACGAAGGGGAACAAGCCAGTGACCATTGAGGTCAAAAATCTCGTCAAGAAGTTCGGCAGTTTTACAGCCCTCGACGGCGTCGACCTCAAGGTCAACGACGGTGAATTGCTCGCGCTGCTCGGCCCCTCCGGCTCCGGCAAGACCACGCTGTTGCGGATCATCGCGGGCCTCGACTGGCCGGATTCCGGCGAAGTCTCCTTCAACGGCGAGGATGCGCT
>JAEYTQ010000216.1 GCA_023433965.1 Pseudomonadota bacterium
GTCGTGAGCAAGATGCTGGGCGCCTTCGAGGTCGAACTGCGCGTCGTCACCGACGGCAGCGAGGCGGTCGCGGCGGCGTCTGAAGTCGACTACGATGTCGTGCTGATGGACGTTCGCATGCCCGACATGGACGGGCTCGCCGCCACCCGCGCGATCCGTGCGCAAGGAGGACGCTTCGAGAGCTTGCCGATCGTCGCGCTGACCGCCAATGCCTTCCCCGAAGACGTCAGGATTTGCCGCGAGGCCGGCATGTCGGACTTCCTCGCCAAGCCGCTACGCAAGCCGGCGCTGATCGCCGCACTCCTGCGCGTGATGGACGGCCATGTGATGTCGGAGGACGCGCCGCTACAACCGGAGCTGATGCCGGGCGAGGTGGCGTGGACCGACGAGGAAAGGCAGGCGACCGGCGCGTGAGCGCGTCAGACCGAGAAGCTGGTGCCGCAGCCGCAGGACGCGGTGGCGTTGGGGTTGTTGACGCGGAACGAAGCGCCGATCAGATCGTCGACGAAATCGACCTGCGACCCCGCCAGGAAGGGCTGCGAGGCGGAATCGACCAGCACCACCGCATTGTCCTGCTCGATCACGAGATCATCGTCGGTCCGGGCGCGATCGATGTCGAACTTGTACTGAAATCCCGAGCAGCCGCCGCCCTCGACGGAAATGCGCAGCATCGCGCCCGACCCTTCGCCCTTGAGGATCTCCCCAATGCGGCGTGCGGCACGGTCGCTGATGGTCACGGCAGTCGTCATCGCTGGTCTCCGATAGTCCCGCAGTCATACTGGGGTCTTGCCCAATTCGTTTGGTATCCTGCGCCCGGCATAGTTAAGTGCAAGGATACGCAGAATCAAATGGATAGGGACTAAATTCGTCGTGTCCGTCGGAATGGCAGCCCCCCGCGCGCCCTATGCCTGCGACCCCGATCGCAGCCGTGGCCGGCTGGTGGCCGAGCCGCCGAGCCGGACCCGCAGCCCGTTCCGGCGGGATTGCGACCGGGTGATCCATTCCACAGCCTTTCGCCGCCTGAAATACAAGACGCAGGTGTTCGTGTTCCACGAGGGTGATCACTACCGCACAAGGCTGACGCATTCGCTGGAGGTGGCGCAGATTGCCCGCGCCCTGGCCCGGCAGCTCGGGCTGGACGAGGACCTCACCGAAACACTGGCGCTGGCCCACGATCTCGGTCATCCCCCGTTTGGTCATGCCGGCGAGCGGGCGCTGGACGCCTGCCTGAAGGGCTTTGGCGGCTTCGACCACAATGCCCAGACGCTCCGCGTTGTTGCCTCGCTGGAGCACCGCTATCCCGAGTTCGACGGGCTCAACCTGACCTGGGAATCGCTGGAGGGCATCGTCAAGCACAACGGTCCGCTCGCCGACCGCAGCGGTGCCCCGATCGGGCGCTACCGCGAGCATGGCATTCCCGTCGGGATCGCCGACTTCATCAAGACCTACGACCTCGAATTGTGGAGCTTCGCCTCGCTGGAGGCGCAGGTCGCCGCCATCGCGGACGACATCGCCTACGACGCCCACGATATCGATGACGGTCTGCGCGCCGGCCTGTTCCATCTCGACGATCTCAAGGTGATGCCGCTGACCGCGGAGATCATCGCCGAGACCTCGGCGCATTACCCCGACCTCGAGGACGTCCGGCGCGGCGCCGAATTGGTGCGCGAGCTGATCTCGCACCTGATCGGTGCGGTGTTCGCGGAGGCGCAGAAGAACCTCGCCGCGGTGAAGCCGCAATCGGCTCAGGATGTCCGGCAGCAGAGCAGGGCGCTGATCGCGTTCCCGGCCGACGTCGCCGAGGAGGAAGCCGCCATCAAGCGCTTCCTGTATCAGCACATGTACCGTCACGAGCGGGTGATGCGGGTGATGGGGGAAGCCGAGCAGATCCTGTTCGACCTGTTCGCGAAATACCTGAAGGTGCCCGCGGAGCTGCCGCCGGAATGGCTCGTGGGCGCGGAGGCGGACGATGAGGCCGACCGGGCCCGCCGGATCGGCAATTTCATCGCCGGGATGACCGACCGCTTCGCCCTGACCGAGCACCAGCGGCTTTTTGACTCGACCCCGGATTTGCGTTAGGCGGCGGCCATGCCCCAGACCTCCTCATCCCTGCATCTGTTCGCCGACGTGCTCGCGCGCGTGCACGCCGCCTGCCGTACGCTGGCCGTGGAGGCCAACTGGCCCGAGGGCATCGAATTCTCGCGCGTGGTGGTCGAGCCGCCGCGCGAGGCTTCCCATGGCGACATGGCGACCAACGCCGCGATGGTGCTGGCGAAAGAGGCCAAGGCAAAGCCGCGCGATCTCGCCGAGCAGATCGCCGAGCGGCTGCGGGCCGACGCGCTGATCGCCAAGGTCGACGTCGCCGGTCCCGGCTTCATCAATTTGACGCTCAAGCCTTCCGCCTGGGCCGAGGCGCTGCGCACGGTGCTGCGCGAGGCCGCCGATTACGGTCGCGTCCGCGGCGGCCCCAAGGTCAACGTCGAATACGTCTCGGCAAACCCGACCGGGCCGATGCATGTCGGCCATTGCCGCGGGGCGGTGTTCGGCGACGCGCTGGCGAGCCTGCTTCAGTTCGCCGGCCACGACGTCACGCGCGAATATTACATCAACGACGCAGGCGCCCAGGTCGACGTGCTCGCGCGCTCTGCCTTCCTGCGCTATCGCGAGGCGCTCGGCGAGGACATCGGCGCGATCCCGGAAGGGCTGTATCCCGGCGATTACCTCAAGCCGGTCGGTGCGGCGCTGGCGAAAGAGCACGGCGACAAACTCCTCGCCAAG